>JAUSNA010000065.1 GCA_030645455.1 Candidatus Levyibacteriota bacterium
TGGATAATGCGTGGTAAATAAATAAGTATATGGTAGAAATTATTACAAGCTTACTTATGTAACTTAATAAATTTGCTGGCATCATAAAATTAAGTATTTGCGCCAGCAGATAACAGAAAATAAATATTAATATTGAATTCATAAAAGACCTGAGAAAAAGCAATGAGATTTTATTAATTCTGGCCAGAAAAGAGTAACTGATAAACTGCAATATTGCGTGGAAAAAGAATGCAATAGATATTCCAACAAATCCAAAATAGTAAATAAGAATAAAGGCAAGAATAAATTCAAATAAAACAAGTATCGCAGAAAGTGTCGTGAGCTCTTTCGCTTTTCCTATCGCAACCAGCCCTTGACCCAATGCTGTGATGACGCCTGAGAAAAGAGAACCAAGCAAAAACCACTGCAGCACATTTTGTGCCGGAAGCCATTTGTCTGTTGCAATGAAATGGATAAAATCCGATGTAAATGAAACCAGCAATAAAGCAAAAAAGAATATCGCAATATTTAAAAATTGGATTGACTTGTTGATTGCTTTGGAAACAAGTTCAGTCCTGTCTTGAATTCTTGCGATACCGGCAAAAGCCGCTCTTCCATAGTTATCAAGAACCGTATTAGGCAAAGATGATATGTTTTTACTCCAATATAGGTACCCGACAGGAATTACTCCAAAGAGACGTCCTCCAAGAAGCGGTATTAGAGAATTGTGCAAAAGAAGGATTGCACCACCAATCTGAATTGAAAACCCGTATGTCAGAATACTTTTTACATCCCCGAATCTAAACATAATTTTGATTTTAATTCGTTTAAAATACAGACAAGCCACTAATTCTGCAAACTCTTTTGCAAGCACCGCATAAATAAAACTTAAAACATTGAAACCACTGAGTGCCAAGATAAGCACAACCGCATAATATACGACAATTCCCACCGAATCAATCTTTGCGATTGCGTCATATCTTAATTCCTTATCCAAGAGTGACATTAAAATTGTTTGCAGAGGCATGAAAAGCAAAGACAAAGAGAATAAAGGAAGATAATAAAAGTTTTCATTTTGCAGTACTGGATAAAGAGATGCAAAAAAGGGAGTAAGTAAATAGATGATAGCTACAGCAACAATACTCAAAATTTCAAGTAGAACGAACAGAGAACTTGTCTGACTTATAGAAAGTTTCTCTTTTTTTTGAATAATTGCCGTAGATACACCAAGGTTAGTAGCAAAACCTGCAAAAGACACAATAAATGCAATTATCGCGTAGATTCCAAAAAAGTCCGGAGAAAGAATCCTAACGAGTACAAGCTGTCCAGCAACTGCAATGACCTTAAGCAGCATTTCCCTTACGAGAAGCACTGAAATCCCTTTAATGACCCTGTTTTTGAGTTGAGCAATATCATTATCAATTTTTATCATCTAATTCTACTTTTTGTTTTTGAGTCTTCTAGCATAAATTCGCACCTTTTGTTTTATTGCCAACGGGACGCCTGAAAACAAAACCTCAACACGACCAAATTCCTTTTCAAGCAGTAAATTCTTAAACTGTTTCTTATTCTTAGCAACATATTCAGGCAAAAAGTCGTCACTCATGATCTTGAATCGTTCCCCAACACCCATAAAATCTTTACCTTGCTTGATTGCGAGCATAATATTTTCTGGAGTATTGTATTTATCAGTATTATATTCTTGGTGTGCTTGAGCCGAAATCTTTTCTTGTATCCGCTTGATACCTCCCATATACGACAAGTGCCATCCACCCTGGGGAATATAGTCATCCACTTTGGAATATTTTGCAATCCACATCGTTTGAAGTTTCTTCAAGTCACTTAGCTTCATCATGTGGGTACCGGGCCAATTGTATGGTTTTGTTGAGGCGTAATTAAGAAAGTAAAATGCCATCCACTGGTAAAAAACTTTATGCTTCCCACCTATTTTTGACCACTCTATTATTTTTTTTGAATGAGGTATTTCGTCGGCGTCTCCGAATAGTATTATGTCTTCGGGTTTTGCTTGATCCAAACCTCTTGCCATTTGGCTAAATTGAAAATCATTGATGATCCAAGGATTATTAACATTAGGACTGTCTTTAATAACGTTGTGTATTATTTGGGACTTAAATTTTTCAAACTTTTTCCTATTCTCGTAATAATGCAGTCGCTTTGGCTTGTTCATGTGAGTAACGGTGGATTCGGTTATCACAAATTTATCAACAACCCCTGCCAACTCATTGAGCCTTATTTCCAAAATTTCAAGTTCATTATTAAATAAAAAGCAATCGTAAATCATATAGAGATCTTTTTTCTGCAGGAAGCACCATCCAGACTGTGGCTGTCTTTTTTACAACCCTGATATTAACACAATCAGAACTAAATCAAAAATTCTGAATTAACATTTTTTGATCATCTGTGCATTTGTATTTTACCCTTTTTCAAGAGCAAATTCTGAGCAGTCTCGATTACCTCGGTTATCCATAGCCCAAGCACAAGGTCTTTACTATTATATGCTTTGTTC
>JAUSNA010000066.1 GCA_030645455.1 Candidatus Levyibacteriota bacterium
TTAATTTTTTTCTCTCTTTTTACATTCTCAATTGCATCTTTAACAGCCGGTGTCATTTGTGCTCCTTGGGATACCCAATATTTTATTTTTGCATCATCAAACTTTTTAGTGATGCCAGAGACGGTTTTTTCATAGTAGCCAAGCAAATCTACAGGTTTTCCATCCCGCTTGCTTCTTCGCTCTTTAACTACAAGTCTGAACTTTCTCTCTCCCTTTTTTCCTGTTCTTGTAAATCTGATTACTAGCATATTTAATTATAAACGATGCTTTGCCACAAAAATATTAACTTTAACAACGTTATAATCAATATTGTACTATTTTTGAGGCGAATTCGCAAGAGTTATTGTGAGGGTACGTTAAGTGCTTCCAGGGCCTTTTGAGCAGCATCTTTTTCCGCTTCTTGCTTTGAGCGTCCTGAGCCTGAAGCGACTATATCACCGTGAAGATACACAGATGAAGTATATATTTTCTCATGATCTGGTCCCTTTTCATCAACTATCCGGTAATCGGGTGATACCTTGAATTTTTCCTGCATAAATTCTTGTAATTTACTCTTAGGATCTTTAAGACCCTGGGTTCCAACATATTCATCTTGGTTTTGAAGAATTGTTCCAGTGATAAATTCCCGGGCCTTTTCTATACCTCCATCGATAAAAAGAGCTCCGACAACCGCTTCATAAGTATTTGCCAGTATTGTTTTATTAATACGTCCTCCACCCTCTTCTTCTCCCTTGGACATTTTCAATTGTTCCCCCAGACTAAGAGCGTCCGAAACCAAATATAAAGTTTGGGTGTTGGTAAGTACTGAGCGAAGACTAGTGAGCTCCCCTTCTTTTAAATGAGGATGCTGGTTGTAAATGTGACTTGAGACAACAAAGGAAAGTATGCTGTCCCCCAAAAATTCGAGCCGTTCATTGGACTCTTTTACTTCTTTATTTTCATTTAAATAAGACCTATGAGTAAAGGCAAGAATCCTCAGCTCGTCATTATTAAATTCGGGTAGTGTTAAATTCATTGCTCTTTTAGATATTTTCCTAGTGCTCCGTTAATAAAAGCCGGAGTTGCTTCTCCACCAAATTCTTTTCCAAGTTCAATTGATTCATCAATGATCACTTTTGGTGGAGTCTTCTTATCAAATTGTAACTCATAGATTGCCAAACGCAAAATCGCAAGATCTACCTTATTAATTTTTTCTATTGGGAATTCCGGTGCGATTTTTGAAATAGTTTCGTCAATTTCTGAAACTTTGCTGATTATTTCTTGAGCTTTTGGATTCGTGATGCTTTGTTCCAGAAAACTGTAGGAAAATAAAAGCTGCACCACTTCCTGTCTTTTTTTATGACGCGGATCAAGAGCCGTTTTCATGAGGCTTATTTAGAAAGAACCTGTTTGCCTTTGTAGTAGCCGCAGGCCTTGCAAATTGTATGAGGAACTACAACGGATCCGCAATTTGTGCAAACAGAAGAGGTTGCCGGAGCGAGCGATATGCTGCTTCGTCTTTTCCCTTTTCTTTGTCTAGAGTGTCGTCTTTTTGGTTCTTGTGGCATATTGTTTTTGCGCGAAGGCGCATAGAAAACGGCGCTTTAGTAAACGCCTTATAGGTATTATAGTAAAAAATGTGCTTGAGCGCAAGACTACCCTGAGAGTTGGTCCTAGATAAGTGGTATTTAGTCGGGGTTTATGAGTTTTAGAGTTATACTTTCAACTTTTTGAAGTAATTTCTTCTCTTGTGAAAGCTGTGGATAAAGATGCTCTGCCTCAATTTTTGCTTTCTCTACCAGTTCAAAATTCCGAAAGTCGGCAACCTTAAGACCCGCTACTCCATGTTGGCGGGTGCCAAACAAATCTCCTCCTCCTCGAAGTTTTAGATCCAGTTCTGCAAGTTCAAATCCGCTGTGTGAGGTTTCCATATATTTTAGACGTGTTTGCACGATTTCAGTTTGCGATTCTGTAAACAAAAGGCAATATGATTGTTTGTCTCCCCTGCCCACCCGTCCTCTGAGTTGGTGAAGTTGTGCCAGTCCGAATCTTTCAGCTGCTTCAATAATCATAATCGTTGCATCGGGAATATCAATTCCCACCTCAACAACTGGTGTTGCAACAAGAACGTGTATTTTTTTTTCTTTGAACTCTTTTAATACCTCTTCCTTTTCTTTTGTTTTCATTTTTCCATGTAAAAGTCCCAACTTCAGACCTTTTAAGTCTTCTTTTTGAAGTCTTTCGAATTCCGATTTTGCTGCTTTGACAGTATCCATGCTTTCAGACTCATCGATGAATGGACATACAATAAAAGCTTGGTCATGGTACTTACTTTCAATAATCTGCTTTTTTACCCATATATATCCATCAGCTCTTTTACTATTCGGAACAAGCCAAGTTTTTATTTCTTTCCGTCCCATAGGTACCTCATTGAGTAAGGATAAATCCAAGTCTTTATAAACTGCTAATAAAATTGTTCGTGGAATTGGAGTTGCTGTCATAGTCAAAAAATGAGGATTTTTCCCTTTTTCCCTTAGCAATGAGCGCTGCTCTACTCCGAAGCGCTGTTGCTCGTCGATAACAACTAGTCCTAGTTTTTCAAAATCCAAACTTTTTTGGATAAGTGCGTGCGTTCCGACTGCGATATCAAATTTTTCGTTTTTGTGTGTTTTTTTATTTCCCGTAAATAACGCTATTTCCATACCCATCGGCTTGAGAAAGGTTTCGAGTGTCTTAAAGTGTTGTGTGGCAAGTATTTCGGTTGGTGCCATAAGAACCGATTGATACCCGTTAAGGTAGGCAAGATGCATTGCAATTGCCGCGACTACAGTTTTTCCACTACCCACGTCTCCTTCTAAAAGTCTGTTCATCGGGGTTTCCTTTTGAAGGTCGTTTTTGATCTCTAAATACGCTTTTTGCTGGCCTTCGGTTAGTGTAAAAGGAAGGGATGAAACAAATGAAGAACTTTGTATTTCAAATTTTTCAACGTCAAAAGGAATGCCTTTATTTTGTTTTTCCCACTCGGATCTTCTTTTCATTGCAGCAAGATGTGCAAGTAATAATTCATCAAAAGCCAGTCTGTCGTGAGCTATGCGAGCTTCATCCAAACTCTTCGGGAAGTGGCAGGAAAAAAAAGAATCGTAAAGAGAGGTAAAGTGTAATCTTGTAAGTTCTTCTAGGGGTAGAAATTCTGTAATTAAATTTTTGTTGTTTTTTAAAAAATCGTAAATTCTATTTCTGATCCATTTCGAGGAAAGTCCTTTTGTCTCATTATATATAGGAACAAAGCCCGTTGTGTGAAGTCCACCTCCGTTATTCAATACCTCGTATTCCTTCACTTGAAATGTTGGCTTTTTTCCAAAAAAATCCAGTTTTCCGACAAGTCCGAGACTATCTCCCGGATGTATTATTTTTGTTATATATGTTTGGTTGAACCACGTACATATAACTTCTCTGGTTCCATCCGTGATTGTTGCCTTTTGCAGTACAAAACTTTTTCTCGTAAATTCATTCTTTATATCAATGACCGTTCCTTTTATAACCGACTGCTTACCTATTTTAAGATCTTTGATTGCAACCGCGTTGGTATAGTCTTCGTATCTGAAAGGTAAATGAAAAAGTAAATCTTCAAGAGTAAAGATGTTGAGTCGAGTAAGAGCCTGAGATTTCAGTCGAAAAACGAGCCCTGCGTCTTTTACCGGAGTTTGTAAGTCCATTCTTTATAGTGTGCCGGGAAGAATGTATGGAAGAATTGCCGTTGAAATCATGGCAAGTGTTACTACAAGAATTATAATAGTTGTGATTCTTTTGTGTTTACGTAAGAAATTCATGATTTTACTATTTTAACATATTTCCTTTTTCCAATTTTAATAATCCCCCCATCGGGCAGGTCCGTAGTGTTGATAAATGGATTCTCTATTTTTTTGTCATCAACGGTTACTCCGTGCTGCTCGATTAGTCTTTTCCATTCCGATATTGAATTAACAATTCCCTTTTCAATTAATATTTTAGAAAACGGAATTCCAGTCGTGATGTTGATAGACTCGATATCTTTTGGAACTTCTTTATTTTGAACAACGCTTCTAAATCCTTCTTCGGCCTCTTTTGCCTTTTCCGCTCCGTGATATTTTTCTACAATTATTGTAGCCAATTGTTTCTTGATATCCATTGGATTTTCTCCGCTTTTTAGACGTTCTTCTATTTTTGCTATTTCATCATTGTTAATATCGGTCGCCAAAGTAAAATATTCTACAATTAATTCATCTTTTAGTGACATTATTTTCCCGAACATTTCATCGTGATTATCCGTCAGCCAAATCGCGTTGCCCCATGTTTTTGACATTTTTCGCCCATCAGTACCTGATAGAAAAACATTAGTTACAATAAAACTTTCTTTATTCCGTAAGTCTTTCACCAAAGTTCTTCCTGCCTGCATATTAAATGTTTGGTCTGTTCCTCCCAACTGTACATCAGTGTCAAGATGATAACTGTCATATCCTTGCATTACAGGATATAAAACTTCGTGAAGTCCGATTTTCCCACCCGAATTTAGGCGTTTTTTTATTAATTCACGTGAGATAAAGTCCCCCAAGGTAAAGTGCTGTGTGAGTTTTACAATATCCGCAAACTTCAATTCGGATAACCATTCGCTGTTAAATTTAATCGTAATCTTTGAAAAGTCCAGTACTTTAGAAGCTTGTTCTTTGTAGGTTTTTAGATTTTCCTGAATTTGCTCGGAAGTAAGTTGTGGCCTCTCCGATTCCTTATCGGATGTGTCGCCAATTAGAGCCGTAAAGTCACCGACTAAAAATGTGACATTGTGTCCAAGATCCGCAAATTGTTGAAGTTTGCGTAATGCCAATGCATGTCCTAGGTGTATGTTTATAGCAGTCGGATCAATTCCAAGATAAATATTAAGTTTTTTACCACTAGAAAGTTCTTTTACCAATAATTCTTTTGAGGGAATAATATTTGCAACCCCACGTGTCAATAATTCATCAATTGTGTCCATAAATTTATTATACGAGATAGAAGATTTTACTTCAATAAAGTATACATGCGATCTTATTTTGATATCTGAAATTTAAGATGAGATATCGGTTTGGTATACTTAGTGGATGAAACTTACACCCGGTATTGATTTTATAGGTATTTCGACTCCCTTCTATTGCGTTGATGGCAAGGGACACCTTCTAATGCATAAAAGAAGTAAGAATTGTAGGGATGAGCAAGGAAAATGGGATATTGGTGCAGGACAGCTTCACTTTGGCGAAGCACCTGAAGATGGGGTTTTGAGAGAAGTAAAAGAGGAGTATGGTTGTAACGGTGTTATTGTAGCTTCATTTCCTCCCCATTCTGTAATAAGAACCCAAAAAAGTAAAAAAACGCATTGGCTCTCAATTCCTTTCATTGTAAAGGTGGACCCTAAGGAGGTTAAAAATAATGAACCCGAAAAAATTGACGAAATTGGATGGTTTACGCTTGTGGATTTGCCATCACCTCTTCATTCAGTTCTAAAAAAGTATGATCTTAATAGTGAAAGAATGCAGGTTTTGAAAAAACATATCTAGAAAAAATAGTATAATAATCCCATGCAGTATTATAGCCGGCTGCGCCGAACATCAGCCACCAAGCGTCACGGTTCACTCTCTGCGCATTCAATAAGGCGCTTTTTTAAAGCAGGTAACCTTGCCAAGTATGCCTTTTTTGGACTTGTTGCAATCATTTTGGTTGGATTTTTGTATGTTTTGTGGGTGAGCCGGGATCTTCCGACTCCGGGAAAGCTTGCCAATGGGGATATCAAGGATTCCACGAGGATTATGGACCGCAATGACAAACTCCTATATTCTTTCTACAAAGACTATAACAGGATTTATGTAGCTCTTGATCAGATTCCTGTAAGTCTTAGGAATGCAACTATCGCTATTGAAGATAAAGACTTTTATACAAATAAAGGTTTTTCGTTGACGGGTATGTTCCGGGGATTAGTTCTTGACCCTATATTTAAAAGGAGAGCGACAGGAGGGTCAACGATTACCCAGCAGCTTGTGAAAAACACTCTTCTTACTTCGGAGCGCACTGCAACCCGTAAATTGAAAGAGCTTATACTTGCGGTTCAAGTTGACTCGCGATATTCCAAAGATCAAATTCTTGAGATGTATCTAAATAATATTCCATACGGAGGAACAGCTGTCGGAATCGAAGCAGCAAGCGACCTGTACTTTAACAAACATGCAAAAGACTTAACAATTGCGCAGAGTGCTTTTTTGGCCGGCCTTCCTCAGCTTCCATCCTTTTACTCTCCTTATATAAATAAAGACAAGACGTATATTGGAAGAGCTGAGGCAGTATTGAAACGCATGAAAGATGATGGGTTTATAACCAAAAAACAGCAAGAGCAAGCATTAATTGAAATTAAGAAATTTGAATTTGGTGAGCAGAAAACGGCAGCTATAAAAGCGCCCCATTTTGTAATGTATGTACGGCAAAAGTTGGTTGATATGTTTGGGGAGACGCTTGTAAGTAACGGAAATTTAACTATAAAAACAACACTTGATGCTAGTCTTCAAGCCGATTCTGAAAAAATTGTAACAGAGGAATTTGAGAAATTTAAAAAATACAAAGTTAACAACGCGTCAGTTGTTGCAACGGATGTCAAAACGGGGGGAATTCTAGTCATGGTTGGGAGCAAGGACTATTTCGATACTGAGGATGAGGGCAATTTTAATGCGGCAACTTCACTTCGTCAACCCGGTTCTTCACTCAAGCCTATCATGTACGCAGTTGCCTTTGAAAAAGGTTATACACCGGCAGCCTTGGTAATGGATGTAAAAACAGAATTTCCGGTAATTGACCCAACGGATCCTACATATACTCCTGTTAATTACGACGGTAAATTCAGGGGGCCAGTGCAGTTGCGATTTGCGTTGGGAAATTCACTCAATGTTCCTGCGGTTAAAATGCTCGCAAGGGTTGGGATAAGACCCGTCATGCAAAAGGGGTACGATATGGGTATAGACAACTGGGAGCCAACGACTAAAAATTTGGAAAACGTAGGCTTGTCCCTGGTCCTTGGAGGACGTGAAGCTTCTCTTTTACAAATAACATCTGCCTATTCTGTCTTTGCGCGTGAAGGAATCAGGAAGGATCCGTATGCTATCGTTGAGGTAAAAGACAGGAATGGTAAAGTGCTTTACAAACATGAAGAGTCAGCCGGTGAAAAAGTATTAGACGCGGGGGTTTCTTTTTTGATTTCACATATTTTACTTGATAATAACGCACGGCAAGAAGCATTCGGAAGTAGGTCGTGGTTAGTTGTTTCCGGTAGAAGTGTGGCGGTCAAAACAGGTACTACCGATCAAAAGAGGGACAACTGGACTATCGGATACACCCCTTCGTATTCGGTTGGGGTTTGGGTTGGGAATAACGATAATAGCCCGCTTGATCCGAGAATTGCTTCAGGAGTAACTGGCGCTTCTCCCATCTGGAATAAAGTTATGACACGAGTGCTTAAGGGAACAAAATCTGAGGAATTCAAAAAACCTGATAGTATCATGGACAAGCAAATTGACGCATTTTCAGGTGGCGTTCCTATTGATGGGCAACCGACAAGGGTGGAATACTTCGTCAGGGGCACTGAACCCTCAACAAAATCTCCAATATATAGAACAGTCAAAATGTCCAAGCACGAAAGTGGGAAGCTAGCATCAGATGAGGAAGTTTCCCGGAACGACTATGATACTCTGGAAGTGATAAATTTTATTGAGGAAGATCCTATTTCGACAGACGATAAAAATAGGTGGCAGGAGGCAATAGATGCTTGGGTTGCCGAGCATTATAAAGACGATCCAAAGTACAAAAGGCCGTCTGAAAAATCAAACTACAAGTATGACACCAGTCAGCCGGAAAATACCCCAACCCCTACTCCAACCCCTACCCCCACGCCGTAGTCTGGAAGCAAGAAGCAGTTTAGTGGTATTATAAATATGATATGTTCAATCTGCTCGATTTATTAAAGGGGGATGAAGGGAAAAAGAAGGAGATTTCCGTTTCTTCAAGTCAAAAAGAAACACGCTTTACGCGTTATGAATCAAACCCAATTATAATTCCCTCTGGTAAATACCCATTTATGGCGCGGGCAGTATACAGCCCAACCGCAATTTATCTTGATGGAAAAGTTCATTTACTTTATAGAGCGCAGGCCAATGACGGGGTAAGTACTTTCGGGTATGCAACAAGTCTTGATGGGCTAACGATTGATGAAAATTTAACTGAGCCGGTGTTTATTCCGACTCAGCCTTTCGAAATGAGTACTAAGCCGGGTTGGAATTCCGGTTGCGAGGATCCAAGGATTACACATCTAGGGGGCAAATTATATCTTACCTATACCGCATATGACGGAACGTCTCCTCCCAGGGTGGCGATGAGCAGTATTAATGTTTCGGACTTTTTGAACCGCCGTTGGAATTGGGAGACACCCAGGCTTATTTCGCCTCCTGGGGTTGATGATAAAGACGCGTGTATTGTCAAAAATAAGGGAGATGGATATATTGCATTTCACAGACTTGGGAATGCGATGTGGATTGATTTTCTGAGAGATTTATCTTTTCCCCAGGTGAAGCTTTTGACCGGAGGAATAATTGCACAAGCAAGGGAGGATTTTTGGGATAATGTTAAAGTTGGTATAGCCGGACCTCCTATTCAGACAGATCAAGGGTGGCTCCTTTTTTATCACGCAGTCAGTAATCCGGGATTTAAATACAAAATAGGAGCAATGCTTTTGGATTACAGTAACCCCCGAACAATTTTAGCCCGTACGAATGAACCTCTTTTGGAACCGGAAATGGATTATGAACTTTATGGTCAGGTTCCCAATGTTGTATTTTCCTGTGGTGCAGTTGTTATGGATGGCACAATTTATATGTATTATGGTGCAGCCGATTCGGTTGTGTGTGTCGCAACCATGAAGCTATCAGACCTTAACGATGTGTTTCGTGCACTAAGATCTTAATAATAAATGAATATCTGCTATTTTAAAAAATTAATTATTTTTGCTTTGCTTTTCTTTTTGTTTTATAGCGCAAAAAGCTCCAGTGCCCAAACACCAGCCGCCGATTCAGCTGTTGCTGATGGCGAGGCGACTCTTGGAGTTGCCCGCATGGTTGAGGTGAGTGAGAAGAATGTAAAGGATGGGAGCATTCTTTCCGCAGGTAAAAAAGGTGCGGTTCTAACCGTTATTCCGTATGACTCTCAGGTGCTGGGGATTGTATCCCGAGATGCCGCAATTATTCTCAACAATACAAATGGTGACAACGCAGTGCCGGTTATTTCAACGGGGACGGTTTATATTCTTGTATCAAGCCGTGATGGAGAAATAAAAAAGGGAGACTTGCTTACTTCATCTACCATTAAGGGCGTTGCAGTCAAAGCGACAAAAGATGGATTTGTTCTGGGATCGGCCATGGAGAACTATTCCAACCCGAAGAAAAATGAATCAGGCATTATTGCCGCCAGTCTTGACTTGCATTATTTTAATTCAAAGCCGGTTTTCCCGGGGAGTCTTTCGGACGTTTTCAAATTGGTGCTTTTGCCTACGAAAGAGGGTCCCGGTCCGCTTTTCAAATATATAATGGCTGCTCTTGTGGTTTTGGGATCTATGGTTCTGGGCTTTTTTAGCTTTGGACGTGCAGCGGCAAAAGGGGTTGAGGCATTGGGCCGGAATCCGTCAGCTTCGCGCATAATTCACTTGGGAATTGTTTTTAACGTAACGATAACTGTAGCCATTGCTCTGGCAGGACTTATCGTCGCATTTCTGATACTCAGGCTATAGGCCTACTAGTTTATCTACCAAAAAAAGCTATAGGTCTAATAGCCTCAAATTTACATTACTCTGATCTCTTCACATTTAGGTCTTTTTGGCCTACTATATATGTATATGCCCAACCTGCTCTTCCAGGTTATTACTGTTGTGTTTGACCTGGTAATAATAGTTTTTGTCGTGTTCTATCTGCTCAATCTTAGAAAGAAAGAACAAGAAGTTAATAAAAGGGAGAATAAAATTTCCGATGATTACCGTCAAGTAGTTGGAAATGGTATGGCACGTGAGCGGCAGATATTGGAGAATGCTGTCGCCGAATCTTCTCAAATTATGCAAATAGCAACTCATCAAGCAAATCAAGTTTTATCAGGCGCTCAGTACATCAGTCAGACAACTAAGGCTACTCTTGATTCTGCTCTTCAAAGAATGGTTGTAGATGTTCAGAACGCGAGTTCAAATTCAAAAATTACTTTGGATCAGGCTCTTCAAAAAATAGTGGTAAATGTCCACAAAGAAGCATTCGATACTGGTAAAGACGTCACAACTTCTTACCAGGCATCTCTTAAGCACATGGTAAATATTTCTCTTTCAGGGTTTCAAAATGTTACGAGTGAGCTTGAATTGGATTTGCAAAAACAGATAAAGGATTTTAGAGCTACCCTACTTACGAACTTAGAAAAAGAAATAGAGCTATATAGGGAAGCAAAGATCAGAAGAATTGATCAGGTAAGTGTTGGAATTGCCCAGAAGGTGTCGCAGGAGGTTCTTAACAAATCATTAACTCTTGATGATCATCAAGAGTTGGTAATACAGTCATTAGAGAAAGCAAAAAAGGAAGGGGTATTTGACTAATGGAAGTAATTGATCTTTCAGATTTATTCAATACAAGGTCTCAGGCGGAAGATTTTTCTGCACGTCTTGAGCTTGTTGCAAAAGAAATATTTGAAACCGGATTTAACCCTGAAAAGGCTCTACTTTCTCAATTTGGAATAACGAAGAAAGAAACTTTCATGAATCTACTTCGTAATAACAATGTTAACGCCGAATCCCGACTTGCCATTAAAGAATTCATCGATAAAATTCAAGCAAAAATTGCATCACTACCGGTTATGTCAATGGTACTTGCCTTTGAGCCAACCGATGAGACACTGCAGGCTTTTTCTCGTTGGTTTATTTTAAATACAAAGAAGCAAGTTCTTTTCGACATAAAAATTGACAAAACAATTATTGGAGGAGCTGCAATACTTTCAAATGGTAAGTATCTTGACTATTCTATAAAGCCTACATTTGAAAAGGTAATGACCAATACTTTATTGGGTCACCGTACTCCTCGGAAGGTTAATTCGGTAAGTAATTTAGCAAAATAATATGAATTCGCAATTTAATGCATTGTTGGAGAAGTCAGGAGAATATGGTGTGGTTTATCAGGTCAGCCACCCTATTGTCTTTATTGAGGGTCTTCCAAA
The DNA here is from genome assembly GCA_030645455.1 of Candidatus Levyibacteriota bacterium. Classification (GTDB taxonomy): domain Bacteria; phylum Patescibacteriota; class Microgenomatia; order Levybacterales; family GWA1-39-11; genus JAUSNA01. Next base: position 11,263 of record JAUSNA010000066.1, read on the forward strand.
AGTTAGAACACATGAAGTTATAATCTTTGAAACAGGACAAAAGGCAGAGGTTTTTGCTATCAATCGCGGAAAAGTTGAGGCCCGTACTTTTTCCCACGAGCCGATACGAGTAGGAACAATGGTTACTCGCACAGGAGATCTGCTTTCAGTACCTGTTGGACAGGAATTATTGGGACACACAATAAATCCCTTAGGTGAACCTCTGGATCCAAGTATTCCATTTACTGCTCCTAAAGTCATGCGTGATTTAGATGCAAAGCCCGCCGGGATTTCGGGTCGGCAAAAAATCACAAAACACTTAATTACGGGAGTTTCGCTTTTGGATCTTATGATACCCCTTGGAATCGGACAAAGAGAACTTATCATTGGCGACAGAAAAACAGGTAAAACATCACTTCTTATGACAACTATAAAAAGTCAAATTTACGAAGGAAATACAGTTATCTATGCTGCAATTGCAAAAAAGAAAAGTGAAATTAAAAAGCTCCAGCAATTTTTTGAGCAAGAAAAAATTATGAGCAAGATAGTAATTGTTGCGACCAGCTCGTATGACTCGCCTACGTTAATTTTTCAAACCCCTTATGCCGCAATGTCTATCGCCGAATACTTTAGGGATTTGGGAACCAATACTATCTTGATCCTTGATGATCTTTCAACTCATGCTAAATTTTACCGTGAAATATCACTTCTTGCCCGGCGCTTTCCTGGCCGCGATTCTTATCCTGGAGACATTTTCTTTGTCCACTCAAAATTACTTGAAAGAGCGGGGAACTTCAAGCATAAAACAGCAGGAGAGGTTTCAATCACGTGTCTACCGGTTATTGAAATTGTTGAAGGAGATTTTACCGGATATATCTCAACCAATGTTATGGGTATTACCGATGGGCACATTTATCTGGATGCGAATATTTATTACCAGGGGATGCGTCCTGCAGTAAATGTGCCGCTGTCTGTTACCAGGGTCGGAAGGCAAACCCTTGATAAATTGTCCCGTGACATAAATAAGGAATTAACTGCATTTTTGTCAGAATATAACAAAGTGTTGGCTGTTTCCCATTTTGGACAAGAGCTAACTGAGGATGTGAAAAGGAGCCTTAGATTGGGGGAAATGGTTAATAAATTTTTCAGTCAGCCTTACCAAGAAACTGTTCCTCATAAAGTACAATTGATAATAATCTCCTTGATATTGCAGGATCAAATTAAAACAAAAGAAGATCTTGAAAAAATAAAAAAGGGACTCATAGCTGCTTACTATGATCGCGGGAAGCAAAAATTATTGTATGATGTAACAACAGCAAAAGACTTTAAATCATTCAATACTGAAGTTCTAACGAATAAGGATGCCTTGATTGCTTTTGCAGGTTAGAATAAAAATATGCCACAAAGAAAAATAATTGCGGAAAATTTAGAGGCCCTTAATAGTTTGAAGGATCTGGCGGAAAGCTACGAAGAGATTGCTGTTATTAGAATGCAAAAAATTAAAACGTCCGTTCTAAAAGCACGCGATTTTCTTGCCGATCTTTCCGACGTTTTTGTTGATCTTAAATCATCGTATAACCGAGAAGTGTTAGAGCTAATTTCCAAAAGAAAGAAAGGCGACAAATCGATATTACCATTACTTCAAAAAAACGGTAAAACATTGCTAGTTTATTTAGCATCGAATGGTAGATTGTATGGTGCTGTTACCCAAAGAACATACAAACTGTTTATTCAAAGTTTGAAGAAAACTGATCCTACAACAACTGACATTCTTATTATTGGAACTGCAGGAAAGGAAATGTATGAAGGCTCAGGTGTTGCCCGCCCGTTTACTTTTTTTGACATTCCTGATGTCGGAGTAGAACTGAAGCATATAAAAGGACTTATGCAGAAGTTTTTACAGTACGATAGGGTTCAGGTTTATTACGGAAAGTTTGACAACGTAATCAATCAAACCCCTATTGGTACAAGTATCACGGGAGATAATATTTTTGAATCCGAAGTTGTTGAAACAGTTAACCGTGATGATAGATTTATTTTTGAGCCGATACTGGAAAAAATATTTTATTTTTTTGAAACGCAGATTATTGCAAATCTTTTTAGCCAGACATTATTGGAAAATCAATTGGCGAGGCATGCTTCTCGGGTTAACGCTATGGAGGAAGCTCTTATCCACATTGAAGAGGAATCCAAAAAGCTAACTCAAGCCAAGAACCAATTAAAGCATCAAATGCAAAATAAAAAACAATTGGAAACTATCTCGGGCTTGGCAATCTGGGGATAGATGGTTTGAAAACAATATGGTTATAGGAAAAGTTGTTAGCGTTAAAGGGCAAATAATCGAAGTTGAGTTTACCGGTGAAAAGCCGAGGATTTACGATGTTTTGATTAGCAAAGAAGATCCGACTATAAAAATGGAAGTGTATACGTCAGCTACTCCGAATTCGTTTTATTGTTTAGCGCTTACCAATGTTGTTCAATTGCATCACGGCTCTGATGTTGTAAATACCGCTCAGCCAATTAAAGTTCCGGTAGGAATTGAGCTACTGGGAAGAGTTATCGATACCCTCGGAGAGCCGCAAGATGGTTTGGGGGAAATAAAGGCAAAGGAAATGCGGCCAATTATTTCGAAAGATCTGAATTTTGCAGACGTGCATATCCCCAGCGATTTACTAGAAACCGGCATAAAAGCCGTAGATTTTTTTACCCCTATTGTTAAGGGTGGAAAAGTTGGATTATTTGGAGGTGCGGGTGTTGGAAAGACAGTTATTATTTCGGAAATCATTCACAATCTAGTTATTCTTAATCCTGAAAGAAATGTAACTGTTTTTACCGGAGTTGGTGAAAGGACTCGTGAAGGAGAAGAATTATTCGAAACTCTAAAAGAAAGTAAAGTTATGCAGGGCGTTAGTCTTATTTATGGAAGCATGGGAGAGAATCCTGCATTGAGATTTAGGACTGCTTTTACCGGGGTAACATTGGCTGAATACTTTAGAGATGAAACTGGAAAAGACGTGTTGTTTTTCATTGATAACATATTCCGTTTTGCTCAATCCGGGTACGAACTTTCTACACTTATTAATGCAATTCCTTCAGAGGGAGGGTACCAATCTACCCTCACCTCAGAGATGGCATCATTTCATGAAAGACTTGTATCGACGGAAAAAAATGCAATTACAACTTTTGAGGCGATTTATGTTCCGGCTGACGATCTTACCGATAGCGGTGTGCAGGCAATTTTTCCATATCTTGATTCGGGCATTATTCTTTCGCGTACAATTTACCAGGAGGGAAGATTTCCTGCTATAGATCTTTTGGGATCGAGTTCTTCATCCCTTAATTTCGATACGGTAGGAAAGCTACACTACGAAACAGCGCTTGAAGCTCAGACTTTGCTTAAAAAAGCAATGGCTCTTGAAAGGATAGTGTCTCTTATCGGAGAATCAGAGCTATCCGCTGACGATCAAGTCACTTACAAACGTTCTAAATTTCTCAAAAATTACATGACGCAAAACTTTACTGTTGTCGAAGCGCAGACTGAAAAAAAGGGAGTGTTCGTTTCTGTTAAAGATACGGTGACCGACGTCAGGGCAATTTTAGATGGAAAAGTTGATCCGTTAGTTCCGGAGGATTTTCTTTTTATCGGAACGCTTAAAGATGTTGAAGAAAAATTAAACGCAAAAAAACAACAACTGCAAGCTGCCGCTTCATTATCCTCATCGCTTGAAAATCAGGGGGGTGTATCAACTCCGTCAAATAGTTCTGCACAGCCAGCCCCAGCTAGTTAATAAAGGCAATGCATACATTTAAAGTTAAAATTAGGGATACAGATAGTACTGTGTTTGAGGGAGAGGTGGAACGGATCAGCTCATACAATGAGATGGGGCCATTTGACATCTATCCCATGCATGCAAATTTTATTTCTATACTTCGACAAGAACTTGTGCTTTATAACAAAAAAGAGAAAGTTAAAGAATTGAAGTTTGAGCAGGCTGTGTTAAAAGTCAAACAAGACAAGGCGCAAATTTTTTTAGGAGTCGAAGTTCTTTTTGTTGAAGATTCTCCAACTCATAAATAGTTTACATTACCCCCAAAGGCAAGATTCTACTTTAATTTTGATGATCATTTTCAGCCTCAATTAATGCTTAAATTGAGTATTTAGAGCATAAAAATTGATCGTTGCTGTTATTATTCCTTATTTATCAATACAAATGATATTACCTAAAAATTACTAGCCTCAAATGTTGTGCTAACGATGTTGATGTAATTTATCTTCGTGAAAACTGATTTAAAATTGTAGACGTTTTCACAATTGGTAAAATAACTATAAGCCTTTAGTAGTGGTCTGCAATAGTAGCAATCTCGGCATCTTTGCATGTATTAAAATCTCCTTAATTATATATATCATACTATATAGCAATGTATCGTTCCATTTTGACTCATTTTTGCTTTCTGGTTGGCTAGTTCAATTTTTTTAAAAAATATATACAGTTTGTTATAGTGATTGACATTAACGTACATTGACGGGGCATATTATAAATATATACAGTAAATATACACCCGTTTTATGGATCGTGATCGTCTAAAGTTATCAGAGAAGTTATATAATTTAAAACAAGCATCGCAAAAATTAGGAGTATCCATCGATACCCTTCAATACCTCAGCGAGCGCTATGCTGTTGTACCTGTTATCGACTCGAAAGGTCAATTCTGGTACAACTTGCAAGACCTACAGACCCTTCTTTCTCGTAATGCATCAAGAAATCCTAGTAATGTTCACGCCGAAAATCCTATAGGACAATCTAGCGCTTTTCCAGGCAACAAGAGACTACGAACCGGTTTTGGCGGTTTGGTTGAATGGGTTGGTGGATGGTTTGCTGAACACGAGCGTGAAAAGAAAAATTTGAGTTCAGATCTAAAACTTTTCATAGAATTTAGCTCCCTTAAACCGACAAAGAAAAAGACCGTATATGGGCTTGCTGTGATTGCCCTTCTTATGCTCGGGATGGTAATCGTTGAAGCTAGTGGACTTACGAAACCTAAGAGGGATGAGTTGGCGTTGACTGTTCCTGAGGATCAGGGCGAGGTTTTGGCGGCTTCCACCAGCAAAGTGAAGCTTACAGGAAGTATTGTATTTGCTTTGCCCGTGGATAGCAAGGAAAAAGTAACAGTAAGAGATGACGTATTGGTTGAGGGAGAAAGTGTTTTTATAGGCAATATTACAGCACCCAATGTTCTATACGGAATAGTGGCAGGAGACAACGTTACACTCTCGGGTGAGGGACAAAACCCCACGATTTCAGTTGATATTCCAACCACTGTAACGTCTCTGCAGGGAGAAATTGGCCCAATTGAACTTCTAGCAGGAACTGATATTGGTATCGACGGATTGACTATTAGTAATCTTTCTACGCTTGCGACTGTCGTTTCACGGGGAACCTGCTCAGGCTGTGTCACCGATTCTTCTGTCGTTAATACCCTCACCATTGATGCCGGCGGTACCATTAATGCTGAGGCTGTGAAAAGTGGAATACTCGCAACCACAGTTGGTGGTACTGGTTTAACAGCATATGCAACGGGTGATATTTTGTACGCATCAGCGGCAGATACTCTTGAAGTACTTCCGATAGGATCTACCGATGGACAGGTGCTGCAGGTTCAGGGAGGAATACCTGCGTGGAGTTCGATAGCCTTGGATGCTGCCGGAACCGATAGCCTTACCTCAGGAGCAAATCTAATCGGCGTATTTGATAATTTGGTAAGTTCAAGCTCGAATAACCTTCAGCAGGTTTTGAAGGATCTTGATTCCTCTATCACTGTTGCCGGAGTATCGCCTTTTACTATTGCTACCAACGCACCCAACCCCAACATGATAATTGCAACGGACTCAACCCATGACTTTGCGTTGGGTGGTGCAACTCAGGCAGGTTCTACCCTATTCTTTGATTCATCCGCAGCTAACTTGTCTTTGGGGACAAATAACGTTGGCTCCGGAGGCCTTGACGGAAGGCTTACTCTGTTTTCTTCCGGAAATGGCATTACCGATCCGTACATTGAGGCAAGTCCGTCGGGAGATTTACTTATACCAAATGGCAATCTCGGGATCAGTGCTATTCCATCGGGGCAATTTTCGCTTGAGGTTGGTGGTCACATTGGACCTAGTGCAGATGCTATTTATGATCTTGGTTCCTCCACTCGTAGATACAGAAATTTGTATTTGTCAGGAACGACCACATCGGATGGAGATATAACAATTTCAAATGCTGATCCACAGTTACGTTTTGAGGATACTACAGCTTCTCAGGATGATTTTACAATATCAGTTAACAATTCTACCTTCACTCTTCAAAATGACACTTTAGTTCGAAATGAATTAACTATTGATTCACTGGGTGATTGGACGATAGCGGGGGGTTCAGGTTCGACAGGGTGTACCATAGAAAATTCTACGGGAAATCTTACCTGTACCGGAGATATCCAAACGACAAGTGGTGCTATCGAGGCAAATGGAGGAAGCATCACATCAACCGCTACAACGCTCACCATAAGCGGTGGAACAAATATCGCTTTGACATCAGATTTTGACTCGTCAGTATTTATCGGCAACGCAACAACCCCTGCTCCACTTTCTGTTTCCGGGGGTATTGGAGGAAATGCAGCATTTATCGTAAATCAAACAAACACAGGGGATATTATAAATGCTTCCGCTTCAGGTACTACTCGTTTTAGAGTTGCAAATACCGGAGAACTTATTTTGGGTGACGATACGTCATCTTTTTTTGGAACACTTGATCTGGCAACATTAACAGCGGATAGAACATTTACCCTTCCTGACGCGGCGGGTACATTTTGTTTGCAGGGCTCAATCAACTGCGGATTTGCTTTTGGAACTAACTACCTGCAATTGAATTCCAACTTACTGTCTCCGATAAACTCAACTTACGATTTTGCTGTTGGAGGAACGTCTACTGATTCTGCAAAATTTGCCGTAATAAATATTGCTGGGGGTACACCAACTGCAACAATTTCTGCCAACTCCGGGAACAACAGCGTCTACTTAACAGGTGCGGGGAATTTAGGAACAACTAACGCCCAAACGTTGACTTTGGGAGGTAGTACAACCGGAGATATTGTTATTGATGCCGGATCAGGCACATTACAGCTTGCTGACAATTCTCTTCTCTTCACAGGATCGACACCCGTTATCTCCTCAACGAATACGCTTACTATCAATGCCTTTACTCTGGGCGGGCAAATTACGGCAGCAGCAAATAATATTACAAATACGGGAACCCTTGATTTTGGTACCAATAACATTTCAATCAACGGAACAACCATTTCCACCGCCGGTGGAAATTCCGGGCTTACGCTTACTCCTAACGGAACCGGAGATATTTACCTTTCGTCGGATGATCAGTCCGGAGTATTTATCGGCAACGCTACAACTCCTGCTCCACTTTCAATATCGGGAGGAATAGGCGGTAATGCCGCGCTTGTTGTTAACCAGATAAATAGTGGGGACATTCTTTCGGCATCGGCTTCGGGCACGACAGTATTCACCTTGCAGAATAATGGAAATATTCAATTTTACGGTGGTCAGTCAATTCCGGTAATTCTTACAAGTGCTGCGACGGGATCTCAGACTATTACTCTTCCCGATGAGTCAGGAACTATTTGTGTACAGGGTTCTACCAGCTGCGGATTTTCCATTGGGCAAAATTATTGGCAGTTAAATACAAATCTTTTAGCACCTTCAAATTCCACATATGATTTTGCTGTTGGAGGAACGTCTACTAATTCTGCAAAATTTGCCGTAATAAATATTTCAGGGGGGACACCAACTGCAACTATTTCTGCAGGAACAGGCAACATTGCTGCCTATCTTACCGGTTCAGGCAACCTTGGAACAACCAATTCACAGACTTTAACAATCGGAGGTTCAACAACCGGCGACATTGTCCTATCCGGTAGAAACTCCGCAAATAATTCGATAACATTTTCAGGGTACGGTGCAGGCGCCTTGCAAAGTGATGCCGCAGGCAGAATTACAAGCGGAACTCTGCCCGTCTCTTTGGGAGGGACAGGAATTACATCATATACTCAAGGAGATATTTTAGTCGGTAACGGATCCAATACTCTGTCTGCTCTTGCGGTAGGCGCTGAGGGGTCAGTTCTGTCTGTTGTGGGTGGTGCTCCGGCATGGCTTTCGAATTCGTCACTTAATTTTTGGCAGAGAAATGAGGGAGCTCTTTCACCCTACTATCTTTCTGACGATTTTCTAATTGGTGGTCCCTCAACTTCCTCTGCACAATTTGCTATTACCGGCATTTCTACCGGTACTCCAATTGCTTCACTTTCCGCAACAACTAACAATAACGGTCTTGCCTTTAACGCCGCGAATTCGAGCATCCAATCATTAAGAAGCAACACATTGACTCTTGGAGGTACAACAACAGGAGACATTATTCTTTCCGGGCGGAATGCAGCAAATGACGGGATTGTATTTTCAGGATACGGGGTGGGTGTACTTCACTCAGACGCAACAGGAAGACTCACTTCCTCAGCAGTCAATCTTTCGAGTGAAGTTGTTGGGATACTTCCTACTGCAAATGGTGGTTCTCCCTTTGAAGTGGGTTCTGGCTCAATTTACGAGCGGATAACAACCCAAGATTTTCTTTTGGGTGGTACTTCAACTGCAAGTGCAAAGTTTGCATTTGTTAATGTAGCAGGTGGTACTCCCACGGCAACAATCTCTGCTAACTCCGGCAACATAGCTACATACATCAGTGGTTCGGGAAATCTTGGTACTACAAATTCTCAAACCCTTACACTTGGTGGCACAACAACCGGAGATGTTATCATCTCAGGAAGAAACGGTTCAAACACCGGAGTTATTCTTTCAGGATACGGTGCAGGAGCAATACAAAGTGATGCCACAGGAAGACTTACTTC
>JAUSNA010000073.1 GCA_030645455.1 Candidatus Levyibacteriota bacterium
CAAGTATTCTTTACATTTTAAAAAATATTGCCCTCGATTTGAATATTTGTCAAGTCTCTTTCTTCTTGACTCATTACTAGTGTAGTTCCAATATTTTAGACTGTCAATGAGTATTTTGGACTAGCTTTTTAGCACCTGCTACGGCCGCTTCCAAAATAGCAATAACTTTGTCAGGAGTAGTATCAGCTTTTTGAATAAAAAACTTAACGCCAAGCTCAAAACATTTTTTGATTACTTCGTCCTGCCTCAAATTGGACATAACGACCACGGGCACATCTCTAAATGTGGAGCCTTTCATTTGTTCTAAAAAACCTATCCCGTCAAGCTTTGGCATTACCAAATCAAGAAGGATAACATCATATTTATCAGAAAAGGCCAAACTAAGCCCTTCCTCTCCATCTGAAGCAGCCATAACAAAATAATTCTGAGACAAAAATTCCACGTAAAAATCTCTCAACTCACGCTCATCTTCAACTACTAATATTTTCTTTTTATTATTCATATCAATATTCATATCGGCTTTGAAAAAAATACTCAAAACCTTTTATAGGATACTCTTCGTAGATTAAATAATTCTTAAATTATGAAGCTTAGTTGATCTTCAAGGGATACTTAGGAATTCTTATATGAGGCTATAAATTCAAGTGTACTTTCGCGCTCCGCGCGGGCTTGTGCTGTTCCATGGTCTAATAAAACCAATAGTTCCTCAAAATATCCAGTATCAGACAAGTGCGCGAGCCCCTTCAAGCAAGTGCGTGCTTCCCTCACGTGCCTATCTATCAAATCACAAACACTGAGAATAACTTCGTACCAAAATATTTTTTGAAATTGATTCATAGACCTAAAAGACAAAACCTTACTGGCATTTTTTTTGTTTTTCTGAATAAAATTCTCAAGAATCATGGCAACCACCGGACTTACCTGCCCGGCTTTCAAATCCTTTTCCCAATCGTGCGCGTCGTCATTGAGCTGACGACTGATAAGATAGTGCTTGAAAAAAGAAAGCAATGCTTCAACCTCAGAAGACTTTCGATCATATCCAAGTAAAAATAGTACCGCCAATGGTCCAAGCGCATGGCCTAGTGATCTCTGAAATAGCATTTCATAATTTCCGAAACCGGGAATTTTTATATTTTTCAAATCTATCTTCCCTTTCACGACGGGAATTCTGCAATTTGTCACTTCCCAAATATTTGAACTGTCAAGATCGTCCATAACCTTACAGAATAATTTCTGAAAACCTAAATTGTCAGGTAATACTTCATAGAAAATCTTTGACATCTCTCTCAATGCAATATTGGCAACTGAAAGCGTTGCGGGATTACCCTCTTCGTCGAAAAAATCATCATATATCGTATATGCCACCCAGCCATAAGTGGTTGCGGCACCAAGCGATATGTGTATGCTTGGGGGAAGAGATTTGTTTTTTCCTTTCAATGTATTGTAGAAAACATAAGGAAGATGTGTAATTTGGTTCTTAGCATCCATTTTTATGATATCTGAAATTGCAGACGAAGCATGTTTTTTGACTTCATGAGGTAAATTTTCAAATCTTAATTCAACTTTTTCTATAACCTTTTTTTGAATGCGCAGCAGTTTTGTATTCCTTTTATTTTTTTTTGTATCTGAAATTGCAATTGCCTTTAAATACTTGGCAAATGCTTCAATGACAAAAGCTGTTGTCAAGCTAGACGCCCCAGCATAGTATGTTTTATTACGTTTTGGATTAACACCGGTATAAAACGGGTGAGGCGAAAATCCTTTCTCTACCTCCTTAAGCAAAGATCCAATAAGCTTTTCAACTTTTGAAACCGGAACTTTAAAATTTAATAACGAACAAACTATGAGTGCAGTGTCTAATGAATTGAGGGGTCTTTTTATCTCGGAAAAAAGCCTGTCGGTTAATATATTGGTATATTTTCCTTTGTAAAATCGAGAAATAAAGTAAATAATAGGAAAAATTGTCGGATAATATGGGGATGCCAACTTGTCTTCCTTGATACAATTTTCGATAAGACGTAGAACATTTGGCAACTCTATTTCCAAAAGAGAAAGAAAATAAGCAACGTTGCTATTTACTGCAACATCAACGTCAAGCCAAACTCTATCCGCGGTATCACTTACAATCCATGTCCGGTATGGACCCCCTTCATTTACCTCTGTTGCGTTTAAAAGTGCAACTATTTTTGCGAGCACAGCTCCACTCACCAATTTTTTATCAAACAATAGTAATGCAGCCCACGCGCAACATGTATCATCCAAATCATCAGGATAAGGCATTTTTTTTGCTTCAACCGACTCCCTTGCCCAATAATTAAATGCATTACTCGTGCTTTTCTGGGAAAGAAGAAAAGCAGCTGCCTTCTTTTGTATCTTTAGAATACTCTTGTTTTTCTCAACTTGAGAAAGGCTTGAAAGAATCAGCGATGTTGAAAATGTAGAGTGGAATTGTAAAGCGTTATCAAAAATTTCAGGATTTTCTGACGAAAGACTTACAAAACTCCCATCTTTCCCCTGTTGAGTTAAGAGGTATTCAACGGTCTTTTGGATCGAATCTTGTATGTTTGGTACTTTAGGTTTATCAATCATTGAGGCGCATTCTGCTTTTTTCTTATCGGAAACTCGACAAGGAAAGTCGTTCCAATGCCGACTTTACTTTCAACGACAAACTTTCCATTCAGATCTTTTTCAACAACGTCACGGCAAATCGACAAACCCATTCCCATTCCTTTTTCAGGCGATTTTGTTGTAAAAAGCGGTTCAAAAATATGTCCAATGTCCTTTTTCTCTATTCCGCTACCCCAATCTTGAATCTGAAGAAATGCTTTATTTTTTATTTTCACAAGGCTAATTTCTACCTTCTTTTCTTTTTTTTGTGATGTGCTATATGCATCTATTGCATTGGAGACCAAATTCGTTACGAGCTGATTAAATTTAACAGGACTGCCATAGAACAAAACATTTTTTGGAATGTTACCAATGACCATTACATGAGTTTTTTTTGCCTTATATTCAAGCATCTGCATTACCTGATCTATTTCAGCTTGCAAAGAAAATAGCTTAATAATATCTTGACTTTGAACCTGTTTTCGTGCAGCTTGTATAAAATTTTCTAGTTTATGTGTGCCACTAAGGGCACGACCTAAAAGAATTTTTGTATCTGATATCTTTTTTTGATTCGTATTTTTGCTTTGTCTATGAAGACGATCAAGATTTAATGATACAAGCATAAGAGGGTTTGAAAGATCATGGAAAAGACCTGAAGCCATCTTCCCAAATTCTGCAAATCGATACAACTGCGCTAGTTTTTCTGCTTGAGATACCCTCAATTCATGTGTTCTTTTTTCAACAGTTTCTTCAAGTAAGTTTTTCTGTCTCAAAAGTGCCGCTTCTGATTTTCTTGCTCTTATTAATGTTTTTTGTATTTCCCTATTCGAGAGCCATGAAATAATTGCTATGATGCAAAGTATTATCGTATTTACTATGGAATCAGTCAAACCAATTTCCTGTTTTTTCCACATTGTGTTTGGATAGTAAACATGTGCAAGTTGTAAATAGGTAAAAAATATAATTGCAAATCCACAAACAACTGTTACCATAAAAGCATATCTGGTTCCACTAAGAATTCCAGTCATAATAATAATTAGTGCATATAAAAGCAGCACTATTCCCAAATCGCTTCCCCAATAGTAATTGCCATAAATTCCGGCAAGCAATAAAATACCAATAGTAATAGACGCTGAAATCTTGTCCTTGCCAATGCGGGCAAGAAGCAATAAAAGACAAATAAACGCAAAAATAAATCCAGTAACAAATGGGCTCCCATTTGTTTTGGAGGTAGGATAGAGAATTGGACCTAGTATATTAATAAAAAACGCGATACCGGTAAGTACAACCAACCCTATAAGAAGGATCGTGAGAATGAACTCCATTCTTGCATCGTCGATATTTTTTGAACGTGGTTGGATAAAGACTTGGTAAAATTTTCTCACAGCTCTTGTATAGCTCATTATGAATTATTACACTTTTCTTACAAAAAAACACACAGTCAAACTGAATACTGTGTGTTTTTTTGAATTACAGACTATCTATTAG
>JAUSNA010000074.1 GCA_030645455.1 Candidatus Levyibacteriota bacterium
TATCATCACAGATCACAGCAATAACTTCTTCCCCACCATCCATCAAAGGATCACAAATTCCACGTGACGAACCGGGCATCACATTGCACTCGAAAGTCCAATCCATTCCTTTAGGTCTTATTTCAATTCGTGCCACCATAATAGGCTATTCTACCATGAATTTTTTGAGGCTGGCCCGCCTAGACTCGCTGGCGAGGCTGGGGATTTTTAATTCTTCTCATCTCCTAATTTATTAAACGAGGGGTTGCCAAGGAGGGATTTCATCTGAAGAATTGCAATTTCATTGAGAGTAAAAAGCCGCTCACTTTGTGAAAGCTTACGCCTTATCATCTCAGCGTTCATACTTTCCAAATTTGAAAGAACAACCAACTGCGTCACGTCTGCATAATCGCGGATGTTTCCATCTTTACCCTTATTTTCAACTCGCCAATCTTTTGCTGTCATACCAAAAAGTGCCATATTGAGAACATCTGCCTCATTTGCGTAAATTATATTGTTGTGAGTCTTTGAAATTACCCGAGGAATAAGATGAGCCTTAATGGCATCAGTGTGAATTCTGTAATTTATTTTTGCCAGGGTTCGCTTCACATCCCAACCTGTTTCAATTCTTACCTTTTCTTCCTCTTTTAACCTCTGGAATTCTTTAATTAAGTAAAGTTTGAACTCTGAGCTTATCCATGAGGCAAATTCAAAAGCAATATCTTTGTGAGCATATATTCCACCACCATAACGGCCGGCTTTTGAAATCAGACCAATAGCATCTGTTTTTTCTATCCATCTTTGTGGGGTAAGAGAAAAACTATTTAATCCTGCCTGGTTTTTAAAGGCTTCGAATTCGATGCCTTTAAAATTTGGGTTGTTCAATTTCTCCCAAAGACCTATAAACTCAATAGTATTTCGGTTTCTCATCCAATTTTGGATAATGTAGTTTGTGCGTTCTTTGTCTTTGTATCTTGCAATGTCGGTCAAAGATATAAAATCTGCATCACTTTTTTGAAAAGTTACAATAGCAATTCCCTTAACATTAATTCTCTTACTTTTTTTCATTATCAAAATATTTTAGCACAAGCAATTAGAGTATTTTTCCGAGGCTGGGGTTACAGATTGTCTTGCTCATGCATCTTTCTTCTGTCCTCAAGCTCGACCGCTTTTCCAGAAATTTGTGTTAATACAGAAAAGAATGAATGTTTTGCTGAAAGCAGAGAATTTTCAGCAGTTCCCGGAGCTGTTTTTTGTATTTCCTCAAGAGCAAACTGCAGACTTAACTTCGCCGCCATATACGCGTGTCTTACATTTATATCGGGATACCTTTCCTCTATCCGAAAAGGTTGCTCATCATTCACTTGAACAACACCATGCTTGACAAAATCCGCAAGCAACCGCATCATTTTTATCGCCTCCAAATCGAGATTATCGGGAGGATTTAATTTCCTATTGGGATAATTTGCCAATAAAAATTCCTGAGCCAAAAAAATTCTAGATTGCTGCTCCGGGGGAATGTCTTTCAGGGATATGTCAGGCAAAGGACTTTCTTCTTGAGGAGAAGGTGTATCTTCCCCGAAATTGCCCATCAGCTCACTAAGCCAGGAATTGTCGCCTTCGGGAAGAAAATTAGGATTTTCCGCCATACATCAAATAAATGTAGTTTCAAAGAGATTGTACCACTTGAAGGAACAGAATGCTCAATTTTTTGAGTGTAGGATCTAACAATATCTGAAAGCAACTTCTAGTGCCAATTTTTGAATTGACATTAATATCGTGCTAATACTTATTTGTTCCGTTTCTGCCAACTCTACGACAGACCTCTTCTCCTCCCCATCAAGACCGTACAAACCGATGATACTTCGTATCTGGCGAGGATTTAAATCCACACCAGGTAGCTTTTTGTAAAGTGTAACCTGTTTTCTATGCCTTCCACTCGAAAAAAAGGCAGGGCTTTTCTCTAGTCCAGCAAAAGCTATAGCAGCTTCCTGGAATATCTCGAGCGAGCTACGAACAAACGTTTCTGCATCCATTTTCTTGTCTAATCTATCCAACAATCCATTCACTTGCTCTGAACAGTCTTGGTACAAAGACGCAAAACCTTGGATAGTTGCGGTGTTAAGTTGGTCAATACCCTGTGTTACTAGGCCTACGGAAGATGTCAATGCAACCTTTTCATTCAGCCACCTCTGCTCTATCTCATTTTGTCCGGAAATATCAACAATATCAACCTGTTCTCCTGAATTTAAAGGTCTTAAAGTAAAACCGGGGAACTCACTAAGCGTCTGAGATATTACGCCCTCAAATTTTTTCGGTCCCTCAACAATCATTCTAAATCTTTCAGCGTCCATCGAGCATATTGTACATCTAATACCGGCTCATTGCGAGTTTTTTTGAGGCTGGCCCGCCTAGACTTGATGCTAGTCGAGGCTGGGATTTTATATTCTAAAAATTGTATACTGGTTGCATGAAACTTTTAGCTGTAGCTCTTGCCCTTTCTCTTCTTCTACTCATCCACCCGGTGAAGAGTCATGCCGCAGATATCTTGACGACTGACAAACTCATCACTGTTGATATCGGCAAGCAACGACTTTTTGCATGGGAGGGAGGAAAAATCCTCAACGAATTCAAAGTTTCAACGGGCATGCGCTACACCCCGACCGTCAAAGGAAGTTTTAAAATTTATATAAAAAATGAAAAACAAAACATGAAAGGCAGCTATCCTCCTTACGAACCGTATTTCCTGAAAGACGTTCCCTCAGTGATGTTTTTTAAAGGTGCGTATGCTATCCATGGGACATACTGGCACAATAAATTTGGTTACCGCGCCTCGCACGGATGCGTAAATTTATCCGTTGCCGATGCAAAATGGATCTATGATTGGGCACCGATGGGTACCAGAGTTGAAGTTTTTTAGTTTGCCACGTCTCTAGTTGGCTATTTTCTCCCAGGGAAATTCATTCCGTCCAAAATGACCATATGCGGAGGTTTTTCCATAGATAGGGCGTTTCAAGTCAAGAGTTTCGATTATGGAGCGGACAGAAGTGTCGATAAGATTATCCTTAAACGCATGAAGAGCTTTCTCACTCACCGTTGCAGTGCCAAATGTTTCAATGGTCTGCATAAGAGGTTTTGATTTCCCTATGACATAGGCAAGCCCAACCTCGCATTTTGTTGCCAAGCCGTGCGCCACAATATTTTTTGCAATATAACGCGCCGCATACGCCCCTGACCTATCCAC
>JAUSNA010000075.1 GCA_030645455.1 Candidatus Levyibacteriota bacterium
TTAAGGAACACAATCCGGATGCCGTATTGTTATACGGCGGTAGTATAAATCCGGAAACAATTAGTCAATATAAGGAAATAGATGGGTTGAGAGGATTTTTGATAGGTGGTGCAAGTCTTGATGCAGGTTCATTTATTTCCCTTCTTTCTTAATGGTTAAAGAAACAAAATTCCAAAAGAAAAAAATTCTACTTATAGCAGGCGTCATGCTCCTGATTCTAATTGGAGTATTTAAAAATCAACTGTCTTCGCTATTGAGTATTTTTTATGGTGTGACAATCGATAGAGCAATCAATCTGACTGTAAAAGAAAAGGAATCGTTTAATATTGCACTTCTTGGGATCGGGGGAGCAAGACATGATGGTCCTGATCTTTCGGACACAATTATACTTGCAAATATTAACGTTAAGCAAAACAAGGTGCGCATGTTCTCAATACCACGTGATTTATGGGTTCCCGGGGACAAGGATAAGATTAATGCAATTTATGCGAACGCAAAAAAAGAAGGCAATGGGATTTCGTCAGTTGAAGCGGTCCTGGAGATGATAACAGGTCAAAAGATTGACTACGTATTAGTTCTTGATTTTGATGGTTTTATAAAGCTTGTCGACCACCTGGAAGGAATTGACATAAATGTTGCCCAAACACTTGATGATTATCATTATCCGATTGAAGGATTGGAGGAGGACTCATGTGAAAAATCAGAGGAGGACATTAAAACATTTACCGCAACAGCTTCCGCTGAAATGGAATTATGGGATTACTTTCCCTGTCGATACAAGCATCTGCATGTTGATAAGGGACTTAACCACATGGATGGACAGCAAGCGTTGGAATTTGTTAGGTCTCGTCATGGAGTAGGCGCAGAAGGTAGCGATTTTGCTCGGTCCAGACGTCAACAACTTGTAATATCAGCTTCAAAAGATAAGGCATTTTCGTTAGGAGTGATTTTAAATCCAGTTAAATTGGTGGGTGTTTATAATATTTTAAAAGAAAACATTGATACAAACATCAATATCGATAAAGTAGATGATTTTATAAAACTAGCAAATAAACTTAAAAATGGCGAGGTAAAAAATTATGTTTTTGATGAAGGCAATAGTATCGAAAGATACGGTTTGTTAGAACACCCCGGAATATCTGAGGAATACAAGTTAAAATGGGTGCTTATTCCAAGAAGAGGGAATGGTAATTTCTCCGAAATAAAAGAGTACGTTTCCTGTGCAATCGAGGGTAAAGATTGTATTATTGGGGAAAGCGGAATCATTACACCAGCCCCGACATCCGGAGAGACTCGTTGATCTTCATTTTATTCTGTAAATCTTAACGCTATTTTTTGAATAAATAATTTTCCCAAGATTACTAAATTTCCCTTCGTTAATATTTGAGTATTTATCTCTTTCAAGCTCTCCAAGATAAACGTACGAGATATTATATTTTTTGATTAGCTCTAGGGTTTTTACGTTGTTCTCTTCGTAAAGCATGCGTATATCTTCAAGACGTGATTGGGGAAAACTGTAGTCGCCACGCCATAGCCACTCATGGACAGTCCATCCAAGAGGAGTTGGGAGGCCTGTGTTGGCAGAAATACGTCCGTAATCGGTGTAAGAATCTCCTTGTGATTCCAGTATCACAGGTTGCCCGGCAATATTTTCTTGTATCCAAAGTATTGCCTCATAGTCATCCGGGTGAAGAGTTTTTAGATAAGCAATTCCATCCAGTCCTTTATAATCTTTCAAGTTGTTAAAGTAAGATGTAACTGCGAAATAGGGATACATAAGTATAAGTGTTAGTAGTACGAATGAAATTGGTAACCAGATAACGCGTTTTCCTTTATGGAAAAGGTAGGTGATTGAAAAACTTGCAACGAGTGACAGCATAATAAATGCCTGGTATCCCAATTTGAACATTGTGTTTGCTCTGTAATGTGCCGGATAAATATCTTTGGCGTAGATAAACTCAGGAACCGCTATAAGAAGAGTTGAAAGTAAAATCAAAAGCAATGTAAAAATAATCCCAGTGGAGGGTTTTTTCAGATTGAGTATTTTAACTACAAATGAAATTGCAAATATATAGAAAAATCCATACAGAATAATAAGCATCCAAAATGGAGTACGTTGGCAGTGATTTGTTTCAAAAAGAAAAGGGCCAATTGCTCCAATCTTTGTCAAAAAGTCCGGAGCACAAAGGATGCCTATTCCCGATACAAATGGTTTAAACGTAAGATTGAATGGGAGTGTAAATAATACATAGAGTAGTCCTGTAAATAAGCTTAATTTTAAAAATTCCTTTATAAATATTTTTTTGTTAGCAACTCGTGAAAGAAAATCAAACCACTTAATTTTGCTTGATTTTTTATTTATCTTTAATATTTCGCTTTTTAGCAATAAAATAGCCATTATGAAAAGCCCGAAATAAATGATTCCATCCCATGCATTGGTCATATACATAATAGCCAGCATGAGCGATATAAGAACTGTTATTTTATAAGACACTTTCTTGATCAAAAATAAAGATAGGATGAGAGCTATAGTAAGAAATACAAAGGGAATATCCAGGACATGACCATGTAGGTCTGAGACTACAAAAGAGTAAGCAGGAAATTCATGGATGGTAAATGGAATAAATCGTGTCGCATTTGGATACCAGTAGCTGTTTGGAAATCCCTGGCTCCAATCTCCACCTATTAACCCCCCAGGCAAAAATTTTAATTGCCAAAATGGAACAGGGTTTTCGGCTGGAGTATAAGGAACAAAGAAAGCATATATCGTGTGCAGGTTTCCCCCAAGAGCAGTAATTATTCCGGCCAATATTCCACTCAAAAAACTTGCCCTTTTTAATTTCAAAACATGATTTGTCAGCGTTGATACGATCGAGAATGCAGACGTTACCGTAAATGCAAAAATAGTCGCAAGCATTAAATTATATGCAATGAACCCCGGTATATTTGTTAATTTAATAAGAAATGCCGTTGCCAAGTGCCCGAAGTAATAGTAGTTAATTGATTCGGGAGGGAACCACATGTCAGTTGGAGGGAAATAGCTACTTCGCAGAATGGAGTTCATAAATCCGAAGTCCATGTATTTTTCTAATCCATGAATGTCCGGTTGAAACGATTTTATAAAAGCCCAAAAAAGCAGAGCTACAAAGAAAAGCAATTCTTGGAAGAACATGATTGATAATTCTTTTTTTGTAAATCTAATGTTAATTTTGCGTAAAACAAAAATATTGATGACTAGGAGCATGCCGACTATTGCAAATAGGGAAATTCGGCTAAATGGAAGTATATGAAGGGAGCCAGTGATAAAAATTAAATATGTAAATATCGCTAGCCCTAAAGACTTGGAAAAAATATATCCTTTGTCAAAAAATTTGTTAAAAAGTATTGTTGTAAGAGGAAGAAAAAGTAATCCGAGTCCAAAAAGGAATAACCACCACTTAACGATATAAAAAAAATCACTACTCATATTAATGGATATAATTTTCTAATTCCCGAAGATCCTTTACAGCTATAACATTACGTGGCAACATATGAGATTTGGTTTTTCCACCAGTAATCCAGTAGATGGTAAGGGTTGGTATTTTTTTTGAGAGGTACAGCGAGAGCTGCAAATCATCATCGATATAAGTATCAAGTTTTAGTTTTTTTATAGTTTGCTCTTTAAATACATGTGGCTGCTGGTTTTCATAATTAAAATATATATCATCGAAATAGCTATGTAATTTATATTTTTCGAGTATTGCGTCGGTTCTCTTTTTTAAAAAAGAGAATCTGCTTGAAACTAAATATGTTTTTTTGTTTTTTCCCATAGTAAGTTTTTTAAGAGCTTCGATGTTATCGTTAATAAGACTTCTAAACAGTGGGTAGTGGGAAAATATTCTAATTCTTTGCTCTATAAAGCCAGGGAATCGATAATGAAGAGAGGCGGTACTTGCGGTAGTTTTTCGAAAAACTGAAGTGCCTTTGTATAGGAAATCAACTAAAAAGTAAGGTAGGAATGGAGGATAATTGATAAAAACCTTGTCAAAATCAAATCCAATTCTCATACTACTTAAAAAATTTCTGTGCAATATCGACTAGCTTGAAGTTCCATACTGTTCTATGTGTTGTTCCTTCGTGTCCTATAAATTCTTTGCGGTGTTTTTTGTACCAATCGTAACTTTCAGTCAGTATGTCGTCATTGCTTTTAGTGGGTTTGAATTTCAATTTTTTCTTTGCTTTTTCTATACTTACATAAGAATCAACCGGGAAAGTCTTGTAGTGCCAAGCAACAAGCGGTGAAAGATTAAGCGCCTCCAATATCGTAAGTGCAAACTGGGTCGGTTTTACAGGAAGGGAGACAATCCTTGATTTTGAGCCGGCTTCATTTATTACATTTCCAAGATTTTGCCTCCACGTTCCGAATTTTTCAGCACCAATATTGAATATTTCACCACGAGTTTTTGTTAAGAGTGAGCTTTCAATTGCATTGCAAAGATCACCTACTTCAAGCAGCTGGTAGAGATTGTTACCTTTTCCTAGAATGAATACAGGTCGGTTGTTGTAAATTGCCTCAAACCAAATGGTAAATACTCCAAGGCGTTCCGGTCCAAGAAATGATTTGGGACGCAAAATGTTAACAGGTAGTCCTTTTCTATCAAATGAAAGGCAGAGTTTTTCAGCTTGAGCTTTCGACTCTCCATAGTGCCCGATGGGATATATTTTGTCTGTTTCCTTTTCAGGTAACGTGCGGGGTACTCCATACATTGCGGTTGTTGAGATAAAAACCAGTTTTTTTACCTTATTTTTTAATGCAGCTCTTAGAACATTTTTTGTTCCGTTAACATTTACATCAAAAATATATTTTTTATCGTGATGGATTGGAAGAGCCGCCGCCGCATGGACAATGTAGGAAACATTTTCAAATGCATTTTCAAGTTTTGAGTAGTTTCTAATATCGGCAGTTATAACAGTTACTTTGCCTTTTAAATCATCTGCCGTAAGAGAACCAGTATCAAGAAGAATTACTGAATATTTTTTCTTGAGAAAAAAACGCGCAAGATGCACTCCCAGAAAACCGCACCCACCGGTAATAAGTACTTTGGGCATTTTTTCTCGCACAAAAATCGTTTTATTCATAGGCATAATTGTACACTCAGGGGTTGTTAAAAGGCAATAAGGAGTGATCCAATTTTATAGTACGAACAATGGATAGGAGTTCCAAATACTATACATAAAAAGAAGGTTGAATATGATGCCATACATTATTAGTAGTTTTGCACGAACAGGAAAACTCTCCTTGAAAACAGAAATAAGCAATATTAGTAAAAAAGGATAAAGATCAAATGCATGTCTGTATCCATATTGCCATGCACCGTAAGCATAAAATGTGAGAATTGGAAAAAGCATTATAAGAATTGTTATACAGACAGAGATAACGTATTTCTGCTTACGGCTTACAAGTAGTAAGTAAAAGAATACTGGGGATGTAAAAAATATCCCCAGACCCCAATAATCAATCTTTAGAAACGGTGATGTAAGAACAAAGCTTACGGCATCTTTTTTCACTGGATCCGGACCCTTAAATAATAAGAGATACAAGTTTCCTGGAATATGTTGTACCGAGAAAAATCCATATTCACGGGCAATTTTAAGATCAGCAGCATGTGAGTAATTGTGATCGTAACCATTGTCTGTGATGCTCTCGAATCTCAGGAAATTATAAATTCCTGAAATTAAAAGACACGCAAAAATAGGAATACATAATAATAGTATTTTTTTAAAAGCCATATTATAGTCTTTTCCATGATTAAGTAAGATTTCAACAATGAAAAAAACTACCGGAAAAATCAACACGGATCGAGTTAGTAATGCGGCACCCAGAAAGCATCCGATGAGAAAGTATCTCTTTTTAGTGAAGTATTCAAATAAAGCAGCGAGTATGAGTGGTGTAGAGACTACTTGAACAAGGTACGCAGAAATATTTGTAAGGGTAAGAAATAAATATATGGTACCGATCGTAAAAAATACAGCAATCCAGAGCGCATCTGTTTCTCTCTTAACTTCCAGGGTTCGCGAGATTTTATAGATAAGTAAGAAAGTTATAGGAAAAGCAACAATTGGTAATGTTTGTTGCGAAAGTGGAACTCCAAGTAAGTAAAAAGGTGTAAGTAAAAGAGAGGGGAGGATTCCAAATGGATTATAATAACGGCCGTTAAAGTATGCCAAATCGTTAAGCCATGTTGGTGGGTTTTGGATTTCAATTCTTAGCTCCGCAAAACTTTTTGCTTGTAGTTCAAAGTGTGAGTTAACAACAAATCTGGAAATTTCCACCTGTGCAACGAAGGCAAAAATTAGACAGATCACAATAAAAATACAGAAAAGGTAGTGTCTTTTAAGAAATTCAAAAAAAGTTTTAATAATGTTCAGCTTAGAGAGATTCATGTTTAAAAATTATAATTTTTGGATGATCATAAACGGTAAATGATTCATCTGCTCCTTGATCATTTAATTTTATATTCAAAAAAGGAATCGTTGGATACTGCGAAAATTCAGCAACTTTTTTAAAACCCCTTTTGCCGGCAAAAAGGTTTTGATAGTAAGAAGTAGTAATAGGATAGCATTTTCCAGGGGGGAGGTTTTCGCAATCGTTTAATTTTTGAAGAGGTACATAGAGTCTATTTG
>JAUSNA010000059.1 GCA_030645455.1 Candidatus Levyibacteriota bacterium
AGTACTTAGACACCCTAAAAAAAATAACAGCAGAACTGAGTATAACAAGCAATGTTGAGTTTGCTGGATTTGTTAAGGATTTAAGACACGCAGAAGATATTTTAGTCAATTCAGCTTTAGCTGTCGCAACTTATGAGGAGGGAAATCCAGAAACAAACTTTACTTATTATTCTGATCAGGGGAAGATTAAAAATTATCTAGGTTGTGGCCTCCCAATTTTACTTTCAGATGTGCCACCAATTGCGAAAGACTTGGAGAAGAACGGGTGCGGCTTGATTATACGTAACGATCCTAACGAGATTGGTCGAGGGATTATCGAGTTGCTTTTGGATGAATCTAAACTGAAGTTTTATCGAGAGAATGTTTTGAGTTATCGGGAAAAATTTGACTGGGAAAAAATTTTTGAGAATACTGTCAACGAGCCTTTATAGAGGTTATAATTTTTATATGGATGTGTCTATTGTTATTACAACAAGAGATAGGTTAAAAGACCTTTTAGAGTGCTTGTTTTCTATAAAAAATTCTAATTTTGAGGTTTTGAACTGGGAGGTAATAATAGTTGATGATTGCTCGTCCGACGGAACCGCTCACATTACGCCAGACGCACTAGGAATAGAAAATAGTAGAGTAATACATAATACTTCTCAGCAGATGATGGTTAAATCCAGAAACATCGGTGTTGAAGCATCTGTGGGAAAGTACGTTTTGCTTATCGATGATGACAATGCCATTGACTCGGAAATGATCCGTATCTTAGTTGATTTTATGGACCTGCATGAGGATTGCGGTATTGTGGGGCCATCGATGTATTACTTTGACTCTAAAGAAAAGTATTTAGATTACCAGAGAATCAACTTATATTCTGGTCGTACCACCGGGATTGTGTCTAAGACTGAAAAACAGTTTTATGATAGTGATGGAATTCCAAACGTTTTTATGGTCAGAAAAGACGTTTATGAAAAATGCAGGGGTTTTGACGCTCTTCTGATTCAAACTTTCACAGAACCAGATTTTGCTATGCGAGCAAGGGGGGAAGGTTTTAAATGTGTTACCATACCCAAGGCAATAACCTATCATAGGGTTCGGAAAGAAGATGATTATAAACCGAGGTCGTTAGGAGGGAAGTTTAATCAGAAGGCATATTGTTTGATGAGGAACAGGGCTGTATATATAGCAAGATATGGTAGTATTATGAACAAAATCGTCTATATTGCGCTGTTTTCTCTGTTCTGGCCAGTTACTTACTCCGTGTTTGCCTCAATTAACGGAAGGGGAGATCTCTTGAAGCTGTATTGGATGGGTTTTATAGATGGGGAAAGATTTATGTTAACCAAAAAGTTAATAAACTCTTTGAAAATATGACAGCCAGAGATTGGTTTATTTCTTCTATGAATAAGGCCTTCGATGATAACGGGAAATGTATAAGTGGGATTTGTGCTCAGTATGCTCAAGGAAGAAGCACTATAAAGATACTTGATGTTGGATGCGGAGACGGCACACTTACGAAAGTTTTTTTGTACGGCATTCCCCGTTCGTGTAATATTCAGCTCCACGGCATTGATCGTGAAAGAAAATGCGAAAACAAAGATATTATTTATAAAAAGGTGAATCTTGAATCCGAGAAGTTTCCATACCCCGAAAGTTTCTTTGATCTTGTAATTTCTAATCAAGTAATTGAACATCTTTTAAATAAAGATTTATTTATTAGTGAGTGCTATAGAGTACTGCAAAAAGAGGGTTTAGTGGTTCTATCCACGGAAAATATAGCTTCACTGGACAATATTCTTTCAATTCTGCTTGGGAACGACCCCCTGTCACAACACACCGGCAGTAAATTTAATATAGGTTCCTTCTTATCGCCTCATTTTATGGAGACTATGGGCGAGGGCGGCAACAAGTATTCCCATAAAAACGTGTGTTCGTACCATAGTTTTGTGAGACTTATGAAATTGAATGGGTTTGAAAATGTAAAAATGAATTCCTTTGGCTACTTCGGAACTATTCTTAAATTTCTTCTTCCAACCCACGGCAGATTAATTACCGCTTGTTCTAGAAAGTAGAACCAATTGTATGTGTGGAATTTACGGTCAGGTAAATAAAAATAAAAATAAAAGTGTAGATAAAGGACTTTTTGTTGAATCACTTAATACTTTGGAAAAAAGAGGTCCCGATTCCTCTGGAACATATTTCGAAGAAAATATAGGGCTTGGACACCGAAGGTTGTCTATTGTTGATCTCTCGGAAAGGGGCAATCAACCGATGTTTAGTGAGGATGGGGAGATTGGGATTGTTTTTAACGGGGAAATATACAACTACATAGACATAAAGGAGGAACTGGGGAATAAATATCAGTGGAAAAGCAGATCCGACACCGAAGTTTTGATTAATGCTTATCGAGAGTGGGGCCAGCGGGGTCTTTTGGAAAGACTAGAGGGAATGTTCGTATTTGCTTTGTATGATAAACGAAACAATATTATTAACTTCGCGCGCGACCACTTCGGAAAGAAACCTCTTTATTACTACCTAGACGATGAGACATTTTTCTTTGCGTCCGAATTAAAAGCTATAATCAATAATCCAGAGGTTAAAAGAAAAGTTCAAGTAGATAAGTTGTCTTTATCAAAGTTTTTATTTTATGGATATGTTCCTTCTCCAAACAGCATTTTTGATAAGATAAAAAAACTCGAGCCTTCTACGACATTTCAATTTGATATAAAAAATTGGAAAATAGTGAATAAATATCAGTATTGGAATCTGGAGAATGTTGATTTGAACACGGGGCTGGAAGAGGAGCAAATATTGGATAAAACAGAGGATTTGATAAAGAAGGCTACAAAAAAAAGGTTGATGTCGGATGTGCCTCTCGGTATTTTTCTAAGTGGTGGTGTGGACAGTAGTTTGATCGCGGCTTACTTATCACAATTTTCAAAAGATACCAATTCCTTTACAGTTTGCTATAAAGGTCATTCCACTGCGGATGAATCAGTTTACGCGGAAAGAGTCGCTAAAAAATTAGGAATAAAATATAACCTTTGCTACTTCGAAGATAGGATGGTTGAGGAGAGCTTTCTGGAAATGATGAATTATTTGGACGAGCCGTTAGCGGACGCCGCAGTTATACCTTTATACTTTATTTCAAAGTTTGCAAAGAATAA
>JAUSNA010000003.1 GCA_030645455.1 Candidatus Levyibacteriota bacterium
GAATCCCTGGTATGAAATTAAGGAAAAGCACTAGGTTCCTTGTCACACTTAAAGCCAACAAAGCCGGGTCGAGATTCGATCTGTTCGCAAACTGAATCCTTTTCTCGTAATTATAAAACCCGAAAAATACCGCAAATGCCAAAAGCATTTCAATCCAAAAAGGGAATAGCCCCGGACTTGAAATCAGGATCAATAAATCCAATCCGAAAACAAAAACCAATGAAATAACCAAAAAAATCTTGTTTATCCGCGGGATCCACCTGTTCAAGATGAAATTTTCTTTAGCGGCATTTTCACCCGACGCAAACCACGGCATCAGCCATGCGGTAGCAGATGGTGAAAAAAGGAAACAACATGCGACTATACCTATTACTATATCCACATATAAAACTGGGGATGCGAACGTAGGATAGCTAAACATAAGTATGAGTAAAGCAATTCGAGCTTTATTTTTCCTTTTGTGTGCGATCAACCAAACGACAAAAAGTTTGGGAACTGTAATTAAAATATACGGTATAACAATTAATGGAAAAAAAGTATAAGCTTTACTTAATACTAGAAAAATAATAACTGGAATCGGCAAAGCCATGCTTATATAAATCGCAATCTCGAAATATAAAATACTTTTTGGTCTTGACCCCGTTTGTGTAGATCCGGATGCTGGTATTGAAGCATTCGTGACAAATGAAAGGGGGGTAGGATTTACAGCCGAAATAGCTTGTTCTGAATTATGATTCTCAATCGTATTATTCTCGGGTTGCATAATAATTTATTATGGTTGAATATTATTTAATCTGCAAGTATTCTTTAACCAAATTGGCTTCAATAATCTTAGTTGAATAAAAACTGCCTGGATTTTAATGAGTACACAGTATGGTCATAGACGTCTCAACTCAATCGCAATAGACCCATTATGCGCTAGCCTTGTCTCTTCTATGTATTGCAAAGACATAAATAATAATATAAGGAATACATAGGACGCCTACTGCAAAAATCCCCAATATCTGAATCACAGGAAGTACATTCAGAAAAAAGAGAATATTTCTAATCGTGATAAGTACTACAAATAATATGTCGAGTAAAGACCTGCTATTTTTATAACTTTGCTTTAAGTCATTCTCAATATATAAAAATACTACAAAAAGTAGGATGGATATAACCATTGGAATAAAAAATATAAAGAGACTAGGCACTTTGACTAGATATGGAATATCAATCAAACAAAGCACAAGTAGAGATATAATAAAAATCGATTTGTTGATTGCAGGGATTAGTACAGTCCAGGTTTTGTTATTATATGGTTTCTCGTCTGCGTGATACGACATTAGATTTACTGCTTGAGGAATTATTGGTTGTTGCTGAGGAAAATTTGCTGTTTCCATATAATCAATTTTTGCACTTTTTTAAAGACCCTACAAGTATTACAACGTCCTACGCAAGCTGAATCGGAAAAGACCCATGGAGCGCATTTCAAATGCAACTTTCGCTCCATGCATCCATAATTGCCATAGATTAAAAAAAGAGGGACTGAACATTTTCTCTATTTCAGTTTTATTTCTCTCCAAATTAATTATCCACTCGGAAATAGTTTTGATATAGTGATCGGTATCATCTCTAAATTCTTCTAATCGAAAACCATTATTTCGCGCATAGGATAATAATTCCTCCTGGGAAGGCAGATACCCTCCCGGAAATACATATTTGAGTGTCCATCTGTCAACTCTTTTTGGTACGTATCTTCCAGTCGTTTGGATAACAAGCTTTCCACCCAGTTTTACTGTAGATCGTAGGTCTTGAAAAAATTTTGGAAGGCTGGACTCTCCAACATGCTCGATAGATTCGAGCACCAGTACTCCATCAAACATTTTTTTGGGCAAATTTAGCATATTTCTATATTTAAAAGTTACTAGTCTTTCTAATTTTCCTTTTTTGATTAAATCCTGCGAAAATTTTAGTTGCTGCCTGCTTAAGGTGTATCCGGTAACAATAACTCCGTGCTTCTGTGCTGCTTGTACAGCAAAGCCGCCCCAACCCGAACCTAGGTCTAAAACTGTATCGTTTTTCTTAAGATCCAACCATTTATATAAAAATTCATTCTTTTCTAGTTGAGCACTGCCAAGATCATCTGACTCTCTTTCATATAGGGCAGATGAATAGGACATCGTTTTGCTATCTAAAATTAATTTGAAAAAATCATTACCTAAATCATAATGATATGAAATTTGGTCTTCTCGTCTTGAAGACATAGAGAAATCGGAGAAAACTTTTGCCATTACAAGCTGTTTTGATTTTCTTATATGCTTGAATTGATGACGAAGAGCAAGATAGGCCTCAATATCACCTTTTATTTTTATATCTCCCGACATATAGGACTCGCCAAATCCCAAAGAACCCTGAGAAAGCAAGCGCTTTACCGTATTGGCATCCTTGAATATAAGGGTGAATTTACTAACCTTACCCTTTCCATAGGTACGCTCTTTTCCATCCCATGTTAATACAGAAAATTTGAGTCCTTCAAATTGCCGGAATATCTCATCAATAACTTGTATGTAATTCATTTATTTAACTACCAGATGTAAGTTTTAGCTTTATGAACTTATTTAAATATTGTGTTCTAATTAACAATTTTTTATGTTCGGTAACTTTTACAATAACCATACCAATATCCTTAATTCCATAAAGAATTACCGCATTTAAAGGAGCAAACAGAATAGCCGGGAGCGTTAGCAGATCTTCCTCTCCATTAATTTGTATTCCAACTTTTTTTCCGGAAAAAATGCTTTTATTTATTATTTTTTGGATCTGCAATGCTGTATTGGTATTTATCGTACCTTGCTTGTTGGGGAAATTATATTCAGGGGTTGGCAATAAATTCAAAATGCTTTTTTCTACGATTATTTTCCGTTTTGTCATCAAATCGAAAATTGCAATATTGGGTTTTAGACCGCTTTTAATAGAATTAGCAGTTACAATATCTCCTATTGCAATAACGAATTTATTTTCCAAATTTAACTTAGAATCCTCTAAATTTTGGGCAATTTTCCCAAATGGTTTTTGTAAATTCTTTCGCAGCTCCCTTGGAAGTATCAATGTGAAATCTTTATCAAAATAATTTTGGAATAAATCACCGTTTCTGTCGCTTACTCCAATTCGAATTCCCGTAGCTGAAATTGCATTACCCTGACTATCATTACACAAAGGGACAATAACAATTTCGACCGGAAGAAATTTATTCTCTCTCCTTTTCTTATTTATTAATTCCGCATTTTTTACCCCCGATTCAGATACGAAAATTGCGTCAATTGCCCTGTCATTAAGGCTATTCCCATAAATATCTTTAAGCCTGATTAAGCGAGCTCTGTCAAGATACCCTTTTATCCTTAAATATGCTTCTAGAGCGTTTTTCCTAATATCGTAAGATTGAATGTAGGAGTATAAAATTTTTGTATTAAATAAAGTAGATGTTGCAATTCCTACAGTCACTTTCTCCGAGTTTTCAAAAGCATAATCCAAGAACTGCTTGTGTCCGATGTGCATGTGGTCAAATGTGCCTCCTAATATTGCGTGTTTGTATTTATATTTCATAAAACCTAAGCATTCTATCTGATAATTTATAACAATACTATACTCGTACACAATTAGCTATTGACATATACCCCCTGGGGGTATACGATGTTAGTTATGAAAACTCACTACGAAGATATTAAGGTAAGAGCACAAAAACGCATCAATATTATAAAAGGCCAGTTGGAGGGTCTTCAAAAAATGATCGATAATGACACATACTGCATTGATATCCTCAATCAAAGCCTTGCTATCCAAAATTCATTAAAGAGCTTGGATGCTGTATTGTTCGAACGGCACGTGTCTACTCATGTCTCGCACCAATTTCACAACGAGCCGGAAAAGGCAACAAAAGAGCTGGTGACCCTTTTTAAGCATGTCAACAAATAATATGAAAAATGAAAACATAAAATATGGTATCGGAGGAATTATGATAGGCGGATTTCTAGTTTGGTTATTAAGTTTTAATACCATTAATTCAAATAATTATGGAATGATGGGGATGATGGGATTTAGAAACCAGTCTCAACAAATTGTACAAAAAAATTCTAATACCATGGATGCCCATTTCATAGAGCAGATGATCCCCCACCATGAAGACGCAATCACAATGAGTAAGCTCGCACTTACTAAAGCGCAAAGACCGGAAGTCAAAACGCTTGCAACAAATATCATAAATTCGCAAAGCAAAGAAATAACAGACATGAAAACTTGGTATAAAGAATGGTATGGCCGCGAATTACCAACAGGAAGCAATGTCATGAGACAACATGGCATGATGGGCGGAGGATCCATGCATATGGGCATTATGGGAGATGATAATGATCTTGTGAGACTTAGTTCTTCTTCTGATTTCGATCGTGAATTTGTAGAAGAGATGATCCCTCACCACCAAATGGCCGTTATGATGGCTCGGATGCTTAAGAATGGAACAACCAGGTCCGAGATGAAAACACTTGCTGAAAATATCATTTCATCACAATCAGAAGAAATAACGCTCATGCGCGGGTGGCTCACAGAATGGAGTAAATAATATGCAAAAAATAAATGTAATGCTAGCAATTAGTCTCATGACAGTTACCTTTTTAATTGGCTCTGTTGCAGGATATTTTATTTCACCTACCTATCAGCAAACAATGTTTGTAAAGGATGATATGGATTTGGGAAAAGCCGATAAGTTTTTAGATCTAAGATACATAAATGCAATGATTTCCCATCATAGGGGCGCAATTCTTCTTGCCAACCAAGTAGTTGAAAAATCCCATAGGGAAGAGGTGAGACTACTTGCAAGAGATATTCAAAAAGGTGAACCAAAGTTGATAGCAGAATTATATCAACTGAAAAAAAACTGGTATGACGACGGAAGAAAAGTAAGTGATCCTAGTATCCCTAATCTTGGGGGTACTGATGACACTTTTGATCTTCGATTCCTTAATGCTCTTATTGCACATCACGATAACGGAATTATTATGACCCGTGAAATCCGCAGCAAAAGCACAAGAAGTGAAATTTTAGACAATGCAGACGCCGTTGAGAATTTTCTTTCCCAAAGCCTAATCATGCTCAAGAGTTGGAGAGCTGAATGGTTTGATATTAACTCGTAAGTTTTATGATTCAGCAAACATTTCAAGTAAAGGGCATGCATTGCGCAAGTTGCAGCTCCATTATTACTAAAAAACTTCAAAAACTTCCGGGCATTGAGAGTTGTGACGTTAATTTTGCAACAGAAAAAGCAAATATCTCCTTTGATGATACAAAAGTAACAACTAAGGACATGAATAATGAAATAAATAAGTTAGGGTATCAACTTTCAAGCGATCCTCACGCAGAGCATAACATGTCTGATATGAAAAGTTCTTCGGATAAAATGATGGCAAATGGGGAAGACCACGCACAGCATCTAGGGCTCAATCTTTCCAAAGACGAAAAGCTGGAAGAGCTCGAAAAGCTTCGCGTCAAGGTTGATTTTGGCATACCCTTATCACTTCTTGTTTTTGCATTTATGATGTGGGATATCGGCTCAAATATTTTCCCGAATAACATCCCAGAATTCCCAATACCAATGCCACTTTTTAATACCATTTCATTCATTATTTCCACAATTTTCATGTTTTGGATAGGTAGACCATATTTAGTCGCGCTTATTAGATTTATTAAATATCGAGTTGCCAATATGGACTCGCTTGTGGGGATCGGAACATTCACTGCATATCTTTACAGCAGCACTGTTTTACTATTCCCCGGAATCGGAAATTATTTCGCACTTCCTCAGTATTTGTATTTTGATGTTGCAATTGTAGTCATCGGCTTTATAACTCTTGGTAAGTATTTGGAGGCACGCTCAAAATTAAAAACAGGAGAAGCAATTGAAAAACTCCTAAATTTGCAAGCCAAAACAGCTCTCGTTGTAAGAGAGGGAAAGGAAATTGAGGTACCTATATCGGAAGTTGTAGTTGGGGATATTATCAGGGTAAAACCCGGCGGTAAGGTACCCGTAGACGGAGTCATCATTTCCGGCACGACTTCAATTGATGAGTCGATGATCAACGGAGAACCGGTACCAAACGATAAAAAATCAGAAGATTTCGTAATAGGGTCTACCATGAACAAGCAAGGAAGTTTTCTATTTAAAGCGAGCAAAGTCGGGTCAGACACAATGCTTGCGCAGATTGTCAGGATGGTAGAGGAATCACAAGGATCAAAAGCCGAAATTCAAAATTTAGCAGATAAAGTTTCATCGGTTTTTATTCCATCAGTATTAGTTATTGCCGTTGTTACTTTTCTCTTATGGATAAGCCTCGGAACATACTTAATTGGTTTTTCTACAGCCTTTTCCTACGCCCTACTATCATTCGTCGGAATTCTTGTTATCGCTTGTCCTTGTGCCTTGGGACTGGCAACACCAACTGCAATTATCGTCGGGGTCGGCAAGGGTGCAGAGCATGGAATACTCATTAAGAACGCACAAAGCCTAGAAAAACTTCACAAAATAAATATGATCGTTCTTGATAAAACAGGAACATTAACGCATGGCAAACCGACCGTGACCGATATTATTAGTCTCGATTCATCAATTACGGAAGAGGAAATTCTGCAACTCAGTGCAAGTCTTGAAAACAATTCGCAGCATCCTTTGGCAACAGCAGTAGTTGCAAAATCAAAGGATCAAAAAATAAATATACAGGAAGTTAGCTCTTTTTCAGAAGAAGAAGGTGTTGGTGTTAAGGGTATTATCAAAAATTCCCATGTTGAGATCAGAAAACCCGCATCGTCCGAAACACATCTGTCAGAGATTGCAAAGCTTCAAGGACAAGGAAAAACAGTAATAATAGTTATCAAAAATGAAAAAGTGATTGGCCTTCTTGCAATAAGCGACACCATCAAACCCGGCGTTCAGCAAACAATTGAAAAGCTTCATAAATTAGGGATAAGAACAGCGATGATAACCGGAGACAATCAAAAAGCAGCCGAACATATTGCAAAACAAGTCGGAATAGACACAGTTAAAGCAGAAATCCTGCCTCAGGATAAATCAAACATCATAAAAGAGCTGCAAAAGGAGGGTCGAAAAGTTGCGATGGTTGGAGATGGAATTAATGACGCACCAGCTCTTACCCAAGCGGATGTTGGAATTGCCATGGCAACCGGAACAGACATTGCTATCGAGAGCTCAGATATTACATTACTTAGTGGCGATCTTTCAAAAATCCCTCAGGCAATAAAACTCTCAAGATCAACAATAAGAACGGTAAAGCAAAATCTTTTCTGGGCATTCATATATAATATTATAGGGATTCCACTTGCAGCCGGATTGTTTTATCCTATATTTGGGATCTTTCTTAATCCAATTTTTGCAGGACTTGCGATGGGACTCTCGTCAGTATCGGTAGTCAGCAATTCGCTACTGTTAAAGAGACTAAAACTATGAATTTGTGGGTAATATTTCTAACCGGTCTTACTGTCGGAGGACTTACATGTCTTGCAGTCCAAGGCGGTCTGTTGGCATCGGTCATAACAGCCCGTGAGAAAGAAGAAGTACAAAAAGGAATTAATAAAAAAAATGCAACTCTCCCAACACTTTCCTTTTTAGTAACAAAATTTATCGCATATACACTGCTTGGTTTTGTTTTAGGAGCTTTTGGCGGGGCAATTGGCATCAGCCAAACTGCTCAAATTATCATGCAGCTTGTTGCAGGCCTATATATGATTGCGGTGGCGCTCAATCTACTCAACATTCATCCAATCTTCCGATACGCTATCATCCAACCTCCTAGATTTTTACTCAAAAAGTTAAAAAACCAATCTCGCAGTAAAGAATTATTTGCACCTGCCTTGCTTGGAGCAATGACTATATTTATTCCGTGCGGAACAACGCTTGCCATGGAAGCGCTGGCAATTAGCAGTGGTAGCCCGTTGCTAGGAGCAGCCATCATGGCAGCGTTTATTCTTGGTACTACTCCTGTTTTTTTTGGAGTAGGATTTTTGACTAGTATTCTGGGGGATAATTTCAGAACGCGGTTTTTAAAAATTGCAGCGATAGGTGTACTCTACCTGGGAATTACATCAATTAACGGCGCCTTTATCGCTTCTGGGTTTCCATTTAATTCACAAAATCTTTCAATATATTTCAACTCTCTCGGAAAACAAAAAAGTGTAGTTGATACCAACAACAATAAAGTTTCCCAAATGCATGAAATTTACGTTTATGGGAGTGGTTATTCACCCAATCATTTAACGGTAAAAAGGGGCCTTCCCGTATCTATTACTCTTATTGGTAAAGATGCCTACAGCTGCGCATCGGCATTCAGAATTCCATCCCTTGGAATTAGCAAAAATCTCGGACCGAATGAAAAATACACGTTTTCCTTTACGCCTGATAAGGCCGGTCAAATAATTTTTACCTGCTCTATGGGAATGTATAGGGGGGTTATTGAAGTTATATGAGCAACTTAACGACGGTGAAACTTAAGATCGAAGGGATGCATTGCACTAGTTGTGCAATGAATATCGATTTTGACCTAGAGGATATCAAGGGTGTCAAAAAATCTCAAACCAGTTATGCCCGCCAGGAAACAGTCGTAGAATTCGACGATACCATCACAAAACAATCAGACCTCATAAATCAGGTAAAGAAAACAGGTTATAAAGCAGTCCTAAATATGGATTGATCTACTATGTCTTTGCTTCGATTTTTATAGGGCGCAAAAGCTTTACTCCCAGGTCTGCGAGTTTAAAACCAAAAGACATTACAAATGTCATGAGCATAAATTGAACACCGAGATTTAGGATATTGCTAAAAGCTTCTGTTGGCAGCACCTCTATTTTTTCACCCTGCGCTTTTGGAAGTCCCGGAATACCGGGAATAAGATTTGCAGTGTTAAAGGACGGAGCCGGAATATTAAATAGTTTGTACGGGGTAACTTTTCCAGTAAATGAAAGAACAACCGTAATTACTGCGGCAATCATTACAAAAATTCCCACTCCCAAAAGTATGTATCCTATTCTCCGTTCTTGCATAGATTAATAGTAGTCAAAAAAATTACCAAACTCAATAACGAAAAAGTCGGGAGATTATCAATTCTCTTGTTATCAATCACGCCTTCTGCCAAGAATACTTTCTGTCAGGCAAGTGTTCTTCATTATCGACATGATCTATATCTCTTTTCTCAATAAGCCTAAATCCTTCCCTCTCGTAAAATTTTATAGCACCTAAATTTTCCTCAAAAACCCAAAGATATAGTCCTTCCGGGTTTTGCTCCTTCACTTCCTCCAAAAGCACTTTACCTACTCCTTGATTTTGAAAAGCAGGATCTATGTACAAATGGTTGACCCATCCGTCTTTCGCATGTATGAATCCGGCTACTCTACCTTTCTCTTTAGCAACCAATACCCCACCACTTATTACTAAACTTGTTACAAACACATGAGTTTCTTCGGATGTATGAATATCCGGTAGATACTTCATTTCACCGCGCGCCTTCTCAAAAATATCAAATATTTGATCTGCATCGGAAAGGTCCGCAATGGAAATGATTATCATTACAAAAGTATACCACCGACTCGAGATCAGAAAATCATAGTGCTGTTGGAATAAACCCACGTATATCTGCTTAGATCCATAAATCTGCTATACTCTTAAAAGTTTCAAACTATGAAAAAAAGGTTAACAAAATACACTAAATTCTGGAAAGCATACCAAAAAAAAGAGCTCGCACCTATTTACTTAATGATATTTTTCTTTATTGCTTCATCTACAATTTTTCTTAAAGGAGCAGTCTTCAATCCAGAGTTAAATTATTTTTTACATAATTATTTGGACGACAGACCATTCCTAGTAAAAATATTTGACTCCGAGAGACACAGAGATGGAGCATACCAAGGAAGGGAATTTAGTTATGTAATCGACTATCTGGACAACCATTTCCTTCTCGCTTTCTTCAAATCGGGTATTATTATTTTTTACTCTGTTAGCCATTACGCTCTTGTAACGGCAATTGTCATATTTACCTATATTCTTTCCAAAAGATATTTTGGCAACAAATCTAAGCTAAATTACATTCTTTTATCTCTCCTTTACCTTACTTCTCCCCCCATATTTCTTGGAGGAGGAGCCTTCAGATCTTCAAAAATTTTAGTGTCATTTTTTATTGCTTTTTTGATTTTCTTGCTTTTTAAATACACTGTTGAAAATCAAA
Source organism: Candidatus Levyibacteriota bacterium (assembly GCA_030645455.1). Lineage (GTDB taxonomy): Bacteria > Patescibacteriota > Microgenomatia > Levybacterales > GWA1-39-11 > JAUSNA01. Next base: position 10,260 of record JAUSNA010000003.1, read on the forward strand.
CAAAGACAAAGATTTCGATTTTAATCGGGTTCTCAATTTTTTTCATGGCCACATCAGATCTTCAAGGAGGCTTTTATGCTCTGGTATTTGCTGCAATAGCTCTACTTAACTTTTTGATATTCAGGAGTTTAAAAAATTTTAAATTACTAACATCTATTGTTGTTGCAAATATTTTTTATATTATTTACTTCAACTACATCGGTAAATTTTTAATTAACTTCTTTAGCGGCAAACCTGTTTGGAACCTTACCTACAATTCTCTTTTAACTTCCTGGTGGATTGATGCTACCTATTTTATAAAAAGTGCATTATCCTATGTCGTATATCAGTTCTCATATTTCTGGGGGAACACTACGCTTCCAGCAGGGTTCTTAATCATTGTAATAACACTGCTAATTTACTTTGCTGCGCTTAATCCTTACACATTATTTAAAGCAAATAAAAATTCAAAAGAAAATAAAATCAAATTTTTGTCATTTTCGGTTCTTTTACTTATTCTTTCATCATTTGTACTACTAATAACCATGCTGCATTATAGCGCTATGTTTATCCAACCATACATGAGACTTACCTACTACAACCTGCCTACAATAACCTTACTTTTTATATTTTTTACCTATACAATTATCACTTTTTTAAATAAATGGCCGAGGCTGAATGAAACATTTCATATCATTGCTGTTGTTGCAATCGTTTTTAATGTTTATCACCTACCGTCTTTTTTCAACACGATAAAACAAAGCCCCTATCTTATCGACTACACAAAATCAACTCCACAGTTAAGGGATTGCATCAGAGATCGGTCTGCTGCAATCACAAGCTTCTCATTGCCTGGTCATTCTTACTATACATGTGATTTTCTAAGAGCAAAATTAAGCGGTAAAAAATTCAAACTTGATTCTCAGCAGAGAGTGATTATGATGGAGTGATAAGTTGGAAGAAGATCGATAATGCAATAATCTTAATGACCGATATACGCCTCTAAGAAATAGCTTGTACTGACTGGGTTTTGCCTTGAAACCAAATTCAAGCCTCATTGCCAAAATGGAAACAAGTCCTTCAGCATGAGTTTAATTCTCCATTGTTAATGCCTTGAGGTACTATAATCAAAAATAATTAAATCTATTGTTAAGATAAGAAAAAAATCATATACTGACACCATGAAAATTGGTCTAGTTAAGAAATTATTTGCAGCTCTTGCTTTTTTAAAGCTGGACAAATTTGCAGATAAAGTATATTGGAACTATTTTCACGGATTTAAGCCTGCATCATACGCAACACTTGAAGCAATCGAAAAAGCATTTCTTGATACGAACAGAACAGGTGTTCTTAAAAAAGGCGATTATTACGAATTCGGGGTTTTTAAAGGGTACTCACTTTACTACGCCCAAATGTTAAGTTCACGGTACTATCCGCAAATGAACATCTATGGCTTCGATTCCTTCGAAGGAATTCCTGAGCTAAAAGAAGGAGACCAGAAGAAAGAATTCTATCCCGGACAATTCGCCGTGTCAAAGGAGAATGTTATACGGAATATAAAAAGAAAAGGTGGAGATATAAAAAAAATAAAGTTAATCAAGGGCTTTTTCTATGACAGCCTAAATAAAAAAACCAAGAAGAAATATATTATGAAGAAAGCAAGTATTATTAATTTGGATTCCGATTTATATTCATCAGCTGTTGATGTACTTAAGTTTTGCAAAACTCTCCTTATGAAGGATACAGTAATTTTGTTTGATGATTGGAATTCCTTTAGTGGTGAAAAACCGTCCGGAGAAGAACGTGCATTCGAAGAATTTCTTAGAACCAACAAATCAATAAAAGTGAAAAAAATGTTTGCTTATGGTTGGCATGGACAAGCATTTAAAGTGGTAAGCATCTGATAAAGATAGGTTCGAAATTCAGTATAATAATTTATTTGAAAAAATAAATTTCAAAAAACATAAACACTTCTTGATTCGCTTAGTGACCCCACCGGAATTCGAATCCGGGTTTCTTGGATGAGAACCAAGTGTCCTAACCACTAGACTATGGGGCCGTAGGTGATATTATACGGAAAATTGAGCTTGAATTCAATTTTATATAACGTACTTTACTTTTCCCTCAAAACATGATCAAAATAGGAAAGTGGAAAATAATATTTTAGAATTTCCGAAAGAATTTCTATTTGGCTCATCAGTTGCTGCTTTTCAGGTAGAAGGAAATCTGGGAGAGAGAAGAACCGACTGGGATATATTCATAAGACAAAACTCAGAAATTATAAAACCGGGACAAGTGGGTCCTCTGTGGTGGGAGGAAGGTGTTGTTGAGAAAGATATTGAGACCATGTCGACACTTGGTCTTAAAATGCAAAGGATCAGCTTTGAATGGGGAAGAATTGAACCGGAAAAAGGACATATTAATTTTGAAGCAATCAAAAGATACAAAGAAATTATTGGAAAAATTGTAGAGCTTAGGATGGTACCGATGGTAACTCTCAACCACTACGTTCTCCCCCAGTGGATTGCAAAAGAAGGAAGCTGGAATAGTCGAAAAACGGTAGGATATTTTGCTCATTACGTCAAATTTATGGTCGGACAATTCCCGGAGGTTGGGTATTGGCTCACTCTCAATGAGCCCAATATCCAGCTCATTGTTGCGTATCTGACGCGATATACCCCTCCGCAAAAAGGGAGCCTACTTGCAACTCTTAATGCATACCGCAATATGATCTCAGCCCACAAAAGAGCTTATTACATCATAAAAGAACTTCAACCACACTCCCAAGTAAGCATGGCATTTGCCTTCCGCTGGGACAGGCCGGAAAATCCTAAAGACTATTTTGAAAAAAAATACACGAAAATTGTGAATTATTTCAGTCAACTCGTCTATATTTGGGACACTCAAAAAACTTTGGATTATGTTGGATGTAATTTTTATACGGGATACTTTCTGGATCTGGACCTTTCAAAAATTAAAATAAGTCTTGGTCCATCCAAAGAGAGAATACCTCAGACTATTCTTTTTGGAGAAATGAAAGAACCAAATGCATACGTATCGGATTACGGTTGGCCAATTGTACCTGATTTTTTGCTCAATCTCCTTCGCTATATACATCGCTATTTTCCAAAAAAACCCATTATTATCACTGAAAATGGCATAGCAGACCATAAAGACGAGCACCGCGCTTTTTATATTTTGACCCACTTAGTTGCAATGTGGCAGGCGATGAAGGAAGGAATTCCTGTGAAACATTATGTACACTGGTCGACTGTCGACAACCTTGAATGGACAGAGGGATACTCCAAAAAATTTGGTCTTATCGCTCTGGACCCGATAACCGGAGAGCGAAAACTTCGAAAGAGTGCGCATCTTTATAAAGAAATCGCCACCTCCGGAAAAATCCATGTAAAGCAACTTATCGATACATATCTTGAAGGAGAACAGAAAATAAAGGCTGATGAAATAATTACAAAACTCCTAAAAGGAGAAATTGTCTATGACACCATAGGAACGGTGCCCGATCAATATGGAAGATAACGAGATATTAGTATTCCCGACAAATTTCAAATTTGGGTCCTCAACCGCTGCATTTCAAGTAGAGGGTGACAGCGGGGAGAGAAATACCGACTGGGACGAATTTTTAAAAAATAACTCCAATATCGTGCGTCCAGATGAAAAGGGACCCGAGTGGTGGAAAAAAGGAAAAGCAGAAGTGGATCTTACCGCAATGTCAGAGTTGGGACTAAAAGTTCAGCGCATTGGGTTTGAATGGGCACGGATAGAACCTGAAAAGGGAATCATCAATTACAATGCTATCAAGCGTTACAAAGAAATAATCAAGCACATTTTTGAAGTAGGTATGAGTCCCATGGTAACACTCAATCACTTCACTCTCCCCTCATGGATAGTCAAAGAAGGCAGCTGGGAAGCTCCCCATATAGCCTTGTATTTCGAGCGTTACACCGAGCTTATGATTGCTGAATTTCCCGAAGTTACTCACTGGATCACGATAAATGAGCCGAATATTTTGGTTATCATGAGTTATTTTACGCGGTACTTTCCTCCACAAAAAGGGAGTCTACGGTCTGCTATGAAAGCCCGCCACAATATGATAGAGGCACACAGGAGGTCATATCACATGATAAAAGATAAAAATCCAAATGCAAAGGCCGGTGCCTCATTTGCATTTCGATGGGACAGGGCGGCAAGCGCTTCTGATCCTTTTGAAAGAGCGTATACGTCATTTGTAAATTACCTGTCTGAGCTAAGCTATGTGGATGCCATGGCCAAAACGTCCGATTTTATCGGCTGCAATTTCTATGCAGGATATTTTCTGAATTTAAATTTACTAAAGTGGAGAGTTTCTATGAGTCTTTCCAACAGAAGACTTCCTGAAGTTCTGCTTTTTGGAGAAGTCAAAACGCCTGATGCGTACGAGTCTGAATATAGATGGCCGATTGTTCCTGACTTTTTACTCAATGCTCTTCATGTCCTTAACAAGAATTACAAGTTACCGATTATTATCACCGAAAACGGTATCGCAGATAGTCATGATAAATTACGATCCTTTTACATATTGACGCATCTTGTCGCAGTATGGCGGGCTCTTCACGAAGGTATTCCTATTCATCATTATTTCCATTGGTCCACGGTTGATAATATCGAGTGGATTGAGGGATACTCGAAAAAATTCGGGCTACTGGAGCTTGATCCCATTACCGGCAAGCGCAAACTCAGGGGAAGTGCCCAACTCTATAAAGAAATAGCAACAAGCGGAAAAATAGATATAAATCATATGATCAACACGTACATTACGGATGATGATCAAAAAGAAAAAGCCACAACAACAATACGGATGCTTTTAAGAGGCGAACTTTCACGAAGAATTAAAAGAGATATTCCAAAAGTGTAACTAATCAGCAAGTGTAGGGGTAGGGGTCGTAAGATTGTGATTTTTTTCCTTTTCTCCTTTAATTTCCTTAAATCCCGGAAGCGGCCTGGCGAGTGCAACTTTCAATACCTCATCCATGTGTGAAACGAATACAAAACGAATATCTTTTGAAACCTCTTTTGGAATTTCCTCAAGATCCTTCCTGTTTTCTTTCGGTAAAATAATTGTACGTATTCCAGCTCTATGAGCTCCGATTGCCTTTTCTTTTATGCCTCCGATTTCAAGAACTTTTCCGCGGATTGTTACCTCTCCCGTCATGCCTACCAAGTGCTTTACGGGAATTTTAGTAAGTGCACTGACAAGTGCCGTTGTTATAGCGTCTCCGGCAGACGGCCCATCTTTTGGTACTGCTCCTTCGGGAACGTGAATATGTACATCAATTTTTTTATAGAAATCTTCATCAAGTCCAAATTTTCTGGCCCGTGCCCTTACATAAGTCATTGACGCCTGAGCCGATTCTTTCATAACGTCACCCAGCTGACCGGTCAGAATAAGCTGTCCTTTTCCGGGCATCAGAGCTACTTCAATAGACAGAATTCCTCCGCCTGCCGGCGTATAAAAAAGTCCCGTAGCAATACCAACTTCATCTTTCTTCTCCACCAAAAGTGTTGCTACTTTTTCGGGACCCAGGAATTTTGTAATATTTTTCTTTGTAACAATTACTTTTTCTTTTTCTCCTTCTGCCACTTTACGTGCAACTTTTCGAAATACAGTTGCAATTTGACGCTCAAGACTTCTCACACCGGACTCTCTTGTGTAACGGTTGATGGTATATTCCAATGCTTCATCTGATATTTTAACGTTGGTTGTCTTTAACCCATGCGCTTGCAGTTGTTTTTTTAGTAAAAAGTCCTTTCCTATATGGAATTTCTCATCCTGCGTGTAACCTGCAAAATTGATGATCTCAAGTCTATCACGAAGTGCAGGAGGAATTGTATCAAGCATATTTGCAGTTGTAATGAACATTACATCGGACAGATCAAAGGGTACTTCTAAATAATGGTCGGAAAATCCGCCGTTCTGCTCAGGATCCAGCGCCTCAAGAAGTGCCGATGACGGATCACCCCTAAAGTCAGCTCCCACTTTATCTATTTCATCAAGCATGAATACCGGATTTTTGGTCCCAGCGTCTTTTATTCCCTGAATAATTCTCCCCGGAAGTGCTCCAACATATGTACGCCTATGACCCCGTATTTCTGCCTCATCACGGATTCCCCCAAGACTCACCTTAACAAATTCACGTCCCAGAGCCTTTGCGATGCTTTTACCGATTGAGGTTTTACCAACCCCCGGAGGGCCTGCAAAACATAAAATCGGACCTTTCATTTTTCCTGAAAGCTGGTGAACTGCCAAGTACTCAATCACCCTTTCTTTGACCTTTTTAAGTCCGTAATGTCCTTGGTCAAGGATTTTTTCAGCGTCTTTCAAGTCAATTTTACCTTCTGTCTTCTTACTCCAAGGGAGTGCGACCATCCATTCTAAGTAGTTGCGTAAATATCCTGATTCGGGATTGTATGGAGTCAGTTGTTGAAGCTTTTTTAACTCCTTTATCATCTTTTCCTCAATATCTTTTGGCATTCCCGCTTTTTTGATTTTGTCAGCAAGTTCTTTTATCTCTCCTCCGTCATCCGTCTCGCCCAATTCTTTTTCAATAGTCTTGAGCCTCTCTCTTAAAATCGCGTCTTTAGTTGATTTTTCCAGCTGCTCTTGCGTCTTGGAAGCAATTTTCCTCTCAAGCTCCAAAACCTTTACCTCTTTATCCAAATAATCTGACACTTTCTCAAGCCTGCTCTTAACATTTACCGTTTCAAGAATTTCTTGTCTTTCGGATCCCTTGATATCCAACGTGGAGGCTATTTGGTCAGCAAGCTCTGAAGCCGAAATCTCGGACATAATATTCATAAAAACCAAGAAATCCGCCTGCTTCCCAAGGCTCAATGCTTTTTTAAATGAGGTCGTGAGGTGATTCATAAGAGCCTTTACTTCAGGATTTTCAGGCTCGAAATCGTCTATCTCATGAACAACCGCCTGAAGATATTGAGAGGATTCGGAAAAGCTTACGATTTGCGCACGGGAAAGCCCCTTTACGAGAGCGTTGACCTCTCCATCCGAGCGTATCATGCGTTCAATATGAGCGATTGTTCCCATCTGATACAGGTCACTTACTTCTGGATCTTCCTGTCTAGGATTTTTTTGAAGAACAAAACAAACTACTTTTTCCGATGAGAATGCTGTCTCAAGTGCGGCAAGACTTCGGGGTCTACCGAAAGTCAAAATTGACTCTGTGTGAGGAAAAACTATTCCGTCACGAATCGGAATAATTGGTATTAATTTTTCGTCGTAATTATCGAGTGTTTCGGCCATAAATCTATTAGCAGTGTAGCAAATTAATTGCTAATTGTCAAACATTTTGGAATGAATTCAAAGAATATCTAGGATTGTATGAGTCTATAAAAAGAATATAGGAAATGAGCTCTCAAGTCAATAACAATAAGTATAATTCCGTGTCATTTATGGTTCAAACTATGAGTGGTAAAGGGAATTTCTCGCTCATATACTTTTTGAGTGCTTCAATTGTAAGAAAATGGTCAAATGCCATAATATCCTCAGAAAGGCCGTCAATATCCTTCCATTCAACAGCTGTTTGCTCCCAATCAGGTGTTCCGGTTTTGTCTCCTGTCTCCACAAGGAATTCAAAAGCAACATTGTTCCTTCCCTGATCATTTCTTCTATTGGGACTTGAGTTGATTCTAAAAAGCTCTTTCACTTCCCCATTGTAGCCGGTCTCCTCCATGAGCTCGCGCAGAACACAAATCTTTACATTTTCACCTTGATCCAAAAAACCTCCGGGAAATCCCCATTTTCCGGCCTCCAAAATACCTGGAGCTCTTTTTACAAGCAGGATTTTATTTTCCTTTACAGCCAATATGTGGACTACGACATGCCGTAGCTGTCCATCTCCTCCATCCTCGAATTTACAGGTGATCATACAGTATTTTGCGTTTTAGCAACAATTGGTGCTGTAGGTACTATAAAGCCAGTAATCATTAAGTCTGGGTAATCCATATTCCTTTATACCTTTCAATGTTAAGAGAAGTCAATTGAATCTTATCTTTAGTTGTCTATTTGAAACTTAATTTAGTAAAAAAGAGAAAAAAATGTTAGAGGTATTGGGGCCTTCGGTGGGGTTTCTAATCCGAATTTATTAACGTTGGCCGAAAAGAGGATGAGAGATTGAGATTCTGAGTTTTTAACTTTCGCCGTTTACGGCTCTTCAGCATAGCTTTTTTATATCTATGGAGTTAGGGGCAAGACAAGCCTGCCCCATTTTTTCGTTTTTCGGTATTATGGTCCGAAATGCCAGTGTGGACATCCCCGTTGTTCGATGCGATCACGAACTGGGAACTTACCTAGCCACGCGCTAGTTTTGGACCCCTACCTTTGCGATGGGGTCGTCGGAACAGGTACCGACGGGCTACCCGGAGCACCGCCAACGTTGACGATGCATGTGGTTCCCGCGGCCTTGCACTTTTCAATGACGTCCTGAAGTGCAAGCCAGTAACCAGCCTCGGTCCCATAGAGCGCTTGCGCGTTCTTGAGCCGTTGGGCATTGATTTCCAGCACGCCTTGAGAACTTGCGTCTGCATTAACCTGTCCACGTCGTACTTCCTCGACGACGATCCTGACGGGCGAGCAGTTGAACGTACCTGAGCCCGGTTTGTTCGGGTCACTCCAGACGGAGTTACCCGAGCCGCAGAATAGGTCTTCTGCGTACCCGAGCCTTGCCCGGATCCTGTCGGCGAAGAGGGCGGACATGCTGTCCTCGAGACTCTTAACCTGTCCTTGGTCATGAGTCTTCCAGACGGAGTCGTCCAGCTTGGCCGCTGCCTCCTGGGCGATCTTGTCCATAGTCGGCCCGAAGTTTTCGGCCAACATGGAATTCCACCCCTTGGTGGAAGAGTTGATGTCGCCCCCGACGTCCTTGGAGCTGGCACACTGATATTTGAAACAGACGTTGTAGAAGTCCCGAAGCGAGGCTTCGGTCTGGTTCAACGTCCACAGAGCCGTCGCCGAGATGTATATCTCGACGCCGCTTTTGGTCGTCGCGGTGATCATGTTGAAACGGTCACCAACGATCTCGCCGTTCGGGTTCTTCACGGTGCCGTCGTTGATGATGTAGTTCCTCGAGTTGCAGGGAACGTACGAAACCTTCTCATTGGCACTTGGGTCGAAGGTTTGCCCCGGCAAGACGACCTTGTGCAGCTTTGCGTCGTGCCCGGTACTGCCGTCGCCGACAATAAAGGCACAACTGGCTGTCGTAACCCCGTTTTTTTCATTGCAATCGTCTGCGGCAAGCGCAGAGAGAGCAATGACTGCCACGAGGGGCAGCAGGACGAGTCTCCTTTTCCTCACTGTGTTTCCTTCCCTTCCTAGTTGTTGCTCGCGGCAAGTTCCGCTGTTGGCGGAACAGAGCGCGAGATCTCGATGGTCTTCAGCTCGTTTGCCTCCTGTAACAGGATGGCAAGCCGGGTCTCATTGAGTTTCAGCGTGCTTCCATCCATCACCTGCTTGCTGGAAAGCATGGCGGCGTCGAGCTCGCGGTCTTTCTGTGCACCGGTCTCGAGCGCCTTAAGGATGCCCTCCGTCTGAGCCACCACCGACTGAGTCGTCGTGATGATGGTAGCAACGTGGAGGGCGGGCGTTGCCAGACGTTCGTGGATTTCTGGAATGGCAATCTTGGAAGCGTTGGCCAATCCGGTCAAGGCGAAGTTGAGCAGGTCGTCCATCGCCTGTGTGAGCGCCGACGCCTGCTCCAGCTCTCCGAGTGAGAACCAGAAAAGGATACTCTCCTTGATGGCAGGAATCGAGACGCCGATCGTCTGGTCGATGCGCGCGGCCTGGTGAAGGGCCGTGTTTCGCATGTTGCGGTTGAGCGGAACCATTGCCCAGGCCGCCCAGAGACGGCCTTTGAATGCAGAGATTCTGCTCTTGAGCAGCATGACAAAGTCCAGGATCTTCGACTGCTCATCTCCTTGTCGGTCGCCCAGGTTGGCGTCGCCGACTACGATGCTTTCGGCCTGGAGGGTTGCGAGATCGCGAACCTTCTCCATGACGCCGATCGCAAAGATGAGCGCGTCGATGCGTTGCTCGTTCATCGCGTCGTACTGGTCGTAGAACGCGACGTTCTCGAGTAGCTGGAATTGTTTACCTCCGAGACGATCTTCGGCAACATCCATCTGCTCGCGGAACGACCGCATGTCGTTCTTGAAGTCATCGAAGAAGTTCCGGCCTATCTCGATGAGACCGAGGACCTTCTTCTTGACGTCATCGTACTTCTCTCGAACCTT
>JAUSNA010000004.1 GCA_030645455.1 Candidatus Levyibacteriota bacterium
AAAAAATAGGGACTTTAAACCCGTAGCGGCAAACCAAATAACTTAATTTTCTCTTAAGGGTTACTGTCTGTTTTTCAGCCGGATGTAAGGACGCCTGTTGTATAATGAAGAGCTTTTTTTTCGGGAAGTAGGTATTGATCAATTTATAGATGAAGGGTCCGTTGGCGCCTAAAATTATACTATCCGGATCCTCGTGTTTAATTGTAGCGATAACCCTTTTAGACCAGGCACTTAGTTTCAAAAGTGCCTGAATTCTTGAAAGTTCTTCGCCCTGAGCGGGGCCCTTTTCTGCATCCCTGTACACGATCACGTCCTTGAACTTGGTTTGAAGTAAAGGGAGTCTTTTTTCATACTTTTCAAAGGTCGACTCGTGGTTTATAAAATCGGGATCGAAGTAAACCAGATGATGGCCGGTTAATCGGTCCGCCAGTTCCTCAAATACCGGAAGAGAGAGGTAAGTGAGGTTTGGGATCATCATGATCTTTTTCATGTTGTCTTCAGGTCCTGAGGTAGAGCATCCGGCTTATTTTGCTACCTGAAATTTTGCCGTTTGAACCTGATTATGATCATCATAAAACTGAATAAAGTAAATTCCACTATTTAATCCGGTGATATCCATTCTTTCCGTCAGTTCCGGATCTGTTACGAGGAACCGTCCCGATCTTATCTCCACACCCATTAAATTTATTATCCTAAAATTCAGCGCCTTCCTGTGTTGTGGAAGTGAATGTTGATATAGCTACTTGAAGGATTCGGCCAAATACGGGGGGTATAAACCTGATTGACCTCCTTGATTCCCACCTGGTTATCTAAAATTTATTTCGGTTCAGCGGATAAGCGAAATTAGACTTCGGACCATTCCTTTCCATCCCTGTAAACCTGGGTCTTGATATGTTTGTGTCCTTTCCCCGCCCTCCCGAGTTGATAGGGTATAGGTGGTCGTTACAATGGCCATCATAAGAGGGATTTGCCAGTAACCTTCAAATTCGGTTCTTTCAGGTTGAAATTGTGGCAAGGTTAATTCTGTGACTTAGAAGTGGCAAGTGGGAAAATTATCCAAAAAAAATTGAGGAGATAAACAGTTGCCAATCATTTAGATTTAAAAATTAGTACATAAATTTAACTTGTTCGTCCACTACTTCAACATTGAACTATAAATTAATTTAGCCTTTTGAATATGTGTATTAAGCGTACAGAGGTTCATAGTTGGATTAGGCGATAAAAAATCTTCCACTTGTAAAAATAGTCCAGGTTTAAATTGTATATCTAACGAGTCATCAATATCATATTTTCCAATTTCAATACCTCCCCTATTTTGAATGTTCAAATCTTCAAATGGTTTAAGATAAATTCTTCTTTTATCAGTAAATAATTCTAAACTCCATCTACCAGCACTTTCCCAGTTTGATATGTATGAGAATAATACGCATTTGTTGGTAATGCCTGCACCTGCAAAATTCGATTTCTCATGCCATTTCAGTTGACCAGAATTACTATAACATTTCCAATCAATCGGCATACCTGCAATAAAAAATGCTAAATCAATGACATGAGTGGAATTAACAAAGAACCAGTTTTCTTTTACTCCAGCTGCCTTTTGTAAGGGTTCTATTTTATGAGCCCATTCTGTAAATTCAAAGTGCATTGTTCTCAATCCACCATCTGCTTCAATTAATTTTAATGTCTCTATTACTGATGCATAAAACCTCCTATTATAAGCAATAAAGACTTTATCAAAAAAAGGTTTTAAAAAGTCTTCATTTTGTAATAACTCATCTATGGAGATTGCAGCTGGTTTTTCAACCAAAACTTTTCTAGCTCCCGTAACGAGAATTCTTTTTAGAGTTTCCATCAAGACTTCAGTCCCAGTAGCAATAATGAATTCACTTATTCTATCTATTTCATTATTTTCAATATAATTTTCAATTCCTCCTGTAATAGGTTTTATCCCAGTTTGGTTTTCAAAATTATTTGCAGAACTTGAACCTCTACCAATTACTTTAAAATTTCGTTTTTGAGCTAAAAGTACTTTTGTATAGTCAACTGCCATCTGTCCTGTTCCAATAAGATATATCATTTTAGGTAATTGGTATTGATGTATTATATATATTAGTTACTGAATTGTAATGAGTTAGCGTTGCACTTATAAATAATTTATGAGTGTGAGCAGCTTCTTCATATGTTGGTAAAGAACAAGTACCATTTTTAACTATTTCTTCAATTAAAATACCTGACAATTTGCTTTGAAATGGAAAGCTAAATTTAATTTGTGTTAATGAAAAATTATCTTTTGCGTCATAAATATTTATTTGTGAGTTGTTTGATTCTTGAATAAGTATTTTTTTTTCAGCATTCATTAAACAAATAGTAGGTGCATGTGATTTATCACTAATTAAAGATGAAATTAAGAATTCAGAACCATTTTCAAGCACGCCCTTTATAGTTCCAGACATTTCAATATAACCTTTTCTCTTGCTTTCAAAAATATTTGAATCCAGTGTATTGCAATCAATACTTAACAATGCAGAATCTGCTAAGTATTCAAATAAATCTATATAGTGCAATGCATTACAGGCTATCCCCCAGTTAGAACCAACTGCTTGAAAAAATATTTTTGTATCATTTTTAAGAATCTTTTTTAGATTTTGGTATTCTTTAATCATTCGACGAGGATGATTAACGTAGCATATAGTTTTGGTTTTTAATAATTCTTTTTGAATTGTTTGATACGCAATGATATCTGGGAATAATACTTTTTCTAAAATTAAAAATCTAATTTCATGATTATATAGTAATTCAGTGATTACTTTTTGCCTTACGTTAGAATTAGTGGCAACAATTACAAAATCCAATAATTTTGGTAGGCTTTTTATGTTTGAAAAATATGTAACTGCATGCTCATGCATAATCTCTTTTTCCCTTGTTTGAGCAACTTCCAAAGAACTGATGGATGGATCAACTATGTATATAGTCAATGGTTCCAAATTGAATGTTAAAAGACCTTGTAAATGCCTTGATCCTAGATTCCCTACCCCAATAATTAAACAAGTCATGTTTATAGTATATATTGAAACTTGGTTTACACTTTCCTAAACGGTTAGCAAAGAATATATTTTTTGTATCGCTTCTTTCATTATATAGCCGTCCAGCCTCCGTCAACCACAAGATTTTGTCCCGTAATGTACTTTGCTTCCTCAGAAAGCAGGAAACTCACTGCAGGTGCAATGTCTTCTGGTGTTCCCATACGTTTCATAGGCACTTTCTCTTCATAACGTTTCACAAACTCCGCGTGCTGATGATCAAAAATCCCACCGGGTGAAACCACATTGGTGCGAATTCCGAGTTCACCATATTTACTTGCTAAAAAACGGGAAAAACCTATAAGACCACTTTTAATCGCAGGATATGCCGCCGGAGGTGTCAGTCCGGTATCCTTATAGATGGTAAAATCGTTGCCAACCACGCCGTATATACTGGCCATATTCACAATAGCACCACTTTTCTGTTTGATCATTTGTTTAATAATCTGCTGACAGCAAAGAATGTAGCTATTAAGTTGCCAATCGACATTTTTCTTCAAAGAATCTTCCTGCATATCCAGAAAGTCAGCACCCCAATCTTTTGTTCTTGGATATGCGTTGTTCACCCATCCATCCACTCTGCCGAAACGGTTCACAAGCCAAGCAATTGCCTCCTTTATTGAATCCATAGAAGTAATGTCACAATGGAGGTCAAATTCATCCAGTTTGCCTGAATGAAACAGGTCTGATTTAATGGCGATGGCGCCTTTGGCACGTAGATCATTTACAATGGCCCGGCCAAGTAAACCTTTTCCTCCTGTAACTAAAATGACTTTATCCTTAAGCATATCAGGCATCTTGTAAACACAGTTTTAAAATATCCCAGGCTTCTGTGATATCATTCATTGGCCTCTTGTTTCCCTTTACACATTCCAGAAAATAATTCATCTGATTCAAATAACTGTCCATGGGTTCGAACTCTGGTTGAAAAATAAGTTCTCCGGACGATTCTCGCACTTCTGCCTGAAGCAAATCTGCCTTCCAGATTACATCTTCCCAAACCAATTCAATATCTCTTCGCGCCTCCGGTCTGTAATAATTCAAGGTAATCGTAGCAAAAGTATTCGGATAACTCAATGTATAATGTGCGATATCTTCCGTTTCAATTTCAAGCCGTGAAATTTTGGCTCTTTCTCCATGAATCTTTGTTGGCTTACCCATTAAGTAACAACAAAAATCCAGTTCATGTATCAAATCTAAGCGAACCCCACCACCTAGCATTTTGATGGCACTGTAGTTCTTTCTGTAATCAGTATTTGGTCGCCAATTGGGTAGATAAGAACCGCAATAAGAAACGTATTCCAAGGGTCTTTTTTGTTCAAATTTTTTTTTCAGGAATTGAATTACCGGATGGAATCTCAAATTACAAGCGACATAAGTATATACATCTGCGGCCTGAGTTTCACGGACCAACGATTCTAGTCCTGCCAGTTCATGGAACACAGGTTTCTCAATGAAAAGGGGTTTCCGTAAGGGAAGTAGCATTTCAATCGTTCTGGCATGTTCACTTGTAGGATTGGAAATAATAGCGAAATCAATATCCCCAGGAATTTCTGTTATACTGTGTAAATCTTTAACTCCTTCATAACGAATGGATTGCATAGAGTTTCTTAGAGCAAGTATTTTTGTGTCTGGAACAAGTTGTTTCAGCGCGTGCATGTGCTTTTGAGCAATGGATCCAAATCCAACAATCAGTACCTTCATATTTGAATATCCAGCAGATGATTTTGAATCATAAGTTCCAGTAAAGTGAAATCATGTGGATGATCTAAATCGAAACAAATATGTGACATTACAAATGCGAGAGATCGGTCGGTGGTACTAACAGGACAGTTCTGAACAAAAAAGTCCCTTGAAAAGAAATAGAAAGAGGCATTCATATCGTAAACTTTCGGAGCCTCCTGCCGAGATTTAAAATTTACTCCTGATTTCACGACATTTACAAAACCATCATTTCGTTCTTCAACCATATTAAAATAAGGATTTCGCGCTGCTGGATTAACCGAGAAAATATTTAGTGCCTCTGGCGTTGAACGTACTTTTTGAAAGGCGTGTTCCAAGTCGTCTAATGACCGAAGCGGAGAGGTAACATCCATATCCAGAATAAAGTCATAGTTTCGGTTAAAACTCCTTTCGGCATATATCCAGGCGTCACGAATTGCATCTATTTTCCCTGCACTATCCGAAGCCAGCTTTTTCGGCCTTTGATAGTCGGTGGTATACCCCAATTGTGCTGCGCAGTCCAAAATATCCTGGCTATCCGTACTCAAAAGAATATCTGCCTTATACCGTTCCCCAAATTTCTGGGCCATGGCGAGCGTATAATGAAGGAGGGGTTTCCCATTTAGAAGTTTTATATTCTTACCTGGAATCCCTTTAGATCCACCACGTGCACAAATCGTAATTAGCAAATTCATAAATTAACTAAAGGTGAAGGTGCTTAATATCTTCCTGAGCCTTCTCGTAGTCGGCCGGTCTACCAATGTCCAGCCAGTATTGCCTCATTGGATAAGAGATAAGGTTATTTCCATTCTCAAGAACCTTTTGCATGAGGTCGGTTGCATCATAAAATTGATTTTTTGGGATCATTTCCAATAATTCTCTTTTTATCAGATAAATTCCACCATTCGAATAGTAGGTATAGGTCGGTTTCTCCTTAAAAGACAATACATGATGATTGCTCGTTTCAATGACTGCGTATGGGATATTCACGTTGTAAGGGATTGTTACCACAGACATATCCGCGTCTTTATTGAGGAAGTCGAGGAAGAAGTCCTCATAATCTAATGAAGTCAACACGTCGGAATTTGTAACCAAAACATAATCATGTTGCCAATCCTGAATCATAGTCAGAGCGCCAATTGTTCCTAATGCTTCGGTTTCCCAAACATGATTTATCCGGACACCTTTGGTATCACCGTTTCCAAAGTAATCTTCTATTTGCTCTCCCAAATACCTAAGTGATAAATAGATATCATCGATACCAAATTTAATCAAGCGGTCAATATTATGTTCAATAATGGGTTTGTCCCCAACTATAAGCATTGGTTTTGGGGTTACATCGGTTAAAGGACTTAAACGGCTTCCTCTTCCCCCTGCCATGATCACCGCGTCAACCGGGAGATACGATTTAAGAAACCTAAAGTTTATGACATTAATAATTCGGTTGTCTTTATCCAAAACTGGGATAATTCGAAATAGTTTTTCCCTCAAATTGATAATATCTTCAATCACATAGGAGCCTCGACGAATAAATTTCGGATTGGGTTGAATAAAATCTTCTACCTCATTATTCGTGTCGAGGCCTTTAAGTAATCCTCTTCGAACATCTCCGTCAGTGAGGCTCCCAATAAGCCTATTTTCACTGTCGGTTACAAATAGTATACCATCAACCCCAAGAAAATTAAGTTGTTCCAATGCCAACCGCATCGGTGAATCCTTGAAAATAATATGTTCATGGTAGTTTCTCAAAGTGTCAAAGAGTTTTTAATGTTCGGATTATTTTTTCAACAGCCTTTGGCTGATAATATGCGTTTTCGCCCTTAAACGTCCCTCTTTTAAGTGTTTCCCTGATGCTTTCAAGCATGCTAATTTTCTCAAAAGGACTATGTACAACATTTCTACTGCAAAGGCGTCCTTCTTGCCGTTTCCCAAGGTTAACAGCATACTTTCCGAATGAAGCCGATTCGATTATTCCGCTGGAGGAATTGCCCACTATTAGTCTAGCATTAGACATGGCTGAGAAATAATTCAATTTCCCAAAATGTTCAATTAAAAAAACCCGCTTGGGATGTAATGATCTTAATCTATCCCAAGCATTTCTGAATAAGCTTCCCAAAGTATCCGCATTTGGCATTGAAATCACGAGATTGATCTCTTTGCAAATCTCTTCTAACGCCTGAAAAGCAGCGTCAGCATGGAGACTATTTTCGTCAGTAGCCATCGTTTCAGGATGAATGGTAACTAACAAATATTCCTGATCGGGAAAACCAAACTTCTCAGATAATTCCTTCCTTTCAGGTAATTCCGATAGCGAAAAATCTTCCAGACTAAGAGACCCGGTTTGCACAATGACATCATCGCTACCTCCTTTCAATTGGTGGATTCTTTCCGAAAATGGACTAGCCGCTGTAAAATGGATGGACGCTGCCAGACTTATTTGGTCTCGATATATATTGTCTATGGCGCCCCTCGTTATTTCACCCCCATGAATATGGGCAAGCCTCACGCGAAATGGTATACTTGCCTGAATAGCGGCAGACATTTCATACCGGTCGCCCAAGCATAGCACAACGTCAAAATTATGGGTAGCCCAAAAACTTGAAAAATTAATGGCTACCAGTCCGTATGCATTGGAAATAGAGGATTCATCGTCGCTTACCAGTAATCCCGGTATCCGATGTATTGATTGAAAGCCCACCTGTTCAATTTCAGTTATTGTATATCCGTGATGTGGAGAAAGGTGGGTTCCAAATGCAATGATTTCCAGGCAAACCCAATTTTCCCTTTTTAGCTGAAGTAACAAGGGTAAGTAAATTCCAAAATCTGCTCTTGAACTACTTAGAACGCCAATTTTCATGTCAAATCCTCCCATGAAAGCTGGTCAAACGCTTCCAAGTCTTTGTTCAATGAATTCCCAATTACTTTCTTCCAGTTCATTGGGGTTATACCATCTCCAGGTCTTAAAGGAATAAGGTCTGTCTCGGTCAGGATGTGGCCCTTTTTTAATTTAGTTTTGACAAAAATGCTTTTTCTGGCAATCACTCTATTGCCCATTTCACTGGGGCTGGTTTCTTTAATTCCGGATCCCCCCATTGCCAACTCGATATTTCTTATGCCTTTAACCATCGCTATTAACTCCTGAGGTTCAAGTGACGCTTTATGATCAGGACCAGACAAGTTGCGGTCAATAGTAAAATGTTTTTCAATAACAGTCGCCCCCAGGGCAACAGCCGCAATTGGTACTTCGATACCAAGCGTATGATCTGAATAGCCAACAGCAACTCCAAATTCTTTTTGGATCTGGATCATTGCTCTCAGGTTCACATCTTCCATTGGAGTCGGATATTCGGTATTGCAATGCAGGATGGTGATGTCGGATTTATTTAATTGTTTGGAGGTAAGTGTATCCATGGCATCTCGGATTTCATGGATATTTGCCATTCCTGTAGACAAAATCACTGGTTTAGCTAGTTCTGCAAGGGTATTCAGGTAAGGCCAATTGGTTATTTCGCCACTGGGCACTTTGAACCGATCCATACCCAAACTGTTGAGATAGAGCAATCCTTCTATATCAAACGCAGTAGAGAAGAATTTAACCCCATTCAACTTGCAATAGGCAATGAGTTCCCGGTGATCGCTATCTGACAACTCGAGCTTTTTTAGCATAGAATATTGCGTTTCTTCTACTCCTATGTTACTTTTTTGGTATGTTGCTAGTTTTGCATTCCTACTAACTATGGTGTCTGCTTTGAAGGTCTGGAATTTAATATAGTCTACTCCAGCTCGTTTACCAATATCGATCAGAGCCTTAGCTTGATCCATGTTTCCATTGTGGTTTACACCAGCTTCTGCAATAATGAGTGTTTTCATCTGATTTTTCTTGCGGGATTTCCTACCCAGGTCTCATTACAATCTATATCGTGGAGCACCACACTGCCTGCGCCGATAATCACATCATCTCCAATAGTAAGACCTTGCTTAACAACGGCATTTGCTCCAACAAAACTTCTTTTCCCGACTTTCACATTACCTGTCAGTATTGCACCAGGAGCAATATGAGCGGCATTTTGAATTTGGCATTCATGTTCGATGATACATCCTGTATTCAGTATTACGTCTTGCCCGATTTCCGCAAATGGATTGACGATGGCTCCTTGCGCAACAAAACTCCCCGACGCAATTTTCGAGTAGCTGGAAACTATAGCATTGGGATGTATCACAGTAGAGAATTCCTTCCCCTTTTTCCTTAAAGTCACAGCAATCCTATACCGAATCGAGTTATTACCAATACCGTGTATGAGTTTTTCACTTCGCAACCATATAAGCGCATTCGGATTATCTTCTGAACCCAAATATTCAATATTAAATGGGTTAAATTTTGCTTCGATCAGGTCTATATAACCAGTAGGAACCAGTCCCGCTCTTTTAGCAGCTTCAACAACTATCAAAGCATGTCCCGAATAACCAACCAAAATAAACTTTTTATCTGACACTGCTTGGAATATTTACTATGCGGTCCTCTAGAAACTGTGCATTTATTTGACTGTCGGCTTTTGAATGCAGATACATCGGGAGTTTGTTCATAAGCCTCCAAATTGGCCGTGTCATCACTCCGCTTTCATTGCTCAATTTCAAAAAGGCATCGCGAGTTTCCTTATCGGGCAGCTGTATGCACATAAGCCAATGGTTGCAATAAGTTCCAACTAATGGCCTTCTGAATTCAATAGAATGATTCTCGAACAATTCATTGTATTCTCCGTAAACATTAGCCTTTTCCACGAGGAACTTGTTGAGTTGTTCCAATTGTGCACAAGCCAGAGCTGCGTTTATGTTTGGCATCCTGAAGTTATATCCTACCTCGTCGTGCACATATTCCCAGCTATGTGGAACCTTAGCCGTAGTGGTGAGGTGCTTGGCCCTGTTACCGAGTTCATTATCCATAGTGAGAACAGCACCACCGCCACCACTAGTCACAATTTTATTTCCATTTAACGAGACAACCCCAATATCACCAAAAGTTCCGGCTGATCTAAGGCCTATTCCGCTCCCCAATGCTTCCGCCGCGTCTTCCACCACTGGAATGCCCCATTCTTTGCAAATTGCAACGATTTCTTCAATTCGGCACATAAATCCAAATGTGTGCATGGGCATACAAGCAGCAATTCTTCTGTCTGACTCTTTGTTATAGACTCCATCTGCCCTTTTAACTGCAAATTCATTTAAGAATCTGTGCAGAGCGGTAGGGGATAATCCCATACTATCTTTGTCTACATCGAGGAATACCGAATGGGCACCATTATAGTGAACAGCGTTGGCTGTTGCTATAAATGTTAAGGCTTGGGTGAGTACTTCTTCACCTGGCTTAACGCCTACGAGACGCAATGCAACCTGTATACCGCAAGTGCCGTTAACAACGGCAACTGCTTTAGTTGCACCCGTAATCTTCTGCATCATTTGTTCAAACTTGTCAACATAAGGTCCGACAGAAGAAACATAAGTGGAGTCAATGGTGTCGCATAGGTATTCCTTTTCTTTTCCCGCAAATTTTGGCACATGTAGCGGGATATGTTCCTGCTGCTGACGATATACCTTACGAATGATTTCGATAATTTCTAGCAAATTCATTTTACATTTTTCCATCAAGATATTTACCTGTTTCCTTATGACCAAAATCCGGAATCGTTTTGTGAAACAAGTCCACGAGCTCTTCTTTTTTCCAAGCTCCACTTTCCATCATGATTTTAACCGCTTGTTCAAAATCAGCGAGTTTAATTGAATCTGATGAATGGGAATTCTTTATTATCCCAATATTGAAAAACCGTGAGTAATCTATCTCCTCGTCTTTTGTATAAAACTCTTCAAATTCCTTTTCTCCTGTAGTATCGCTTCCGTGAAAAAGGCAAGGCCATTTACCACTTTTAGGTAATTCAGCCACCAACCTACGAGCTTCATCCTCACTTTCACACAAATATGGCTCAAACCCTCTGTTTTCCAAATAATTGACCGCGATTTCCGCAAATGAAATGAGGTGTAGGGACTCATTAAGTTTTGGGAAAAAAATGTCGCGATTTTCACCAAATAAACATGACATCAAGCAGAGCTCTCCTGATTCTTGTGGGACAACGAAATATCGTCGAACGTCATTTGGTGCTGCGATAGGTTGCTTTTTCAGCAACCTTTTATCAAATCCATGTAGGAGCGAACCGTCTGAAAAAGCAACATTAGCAAACCTTGCTGTTGAAATAGTGACACTATCGCTTAATTGCATTAAAAACATTTCCATTATGCGTTTAGATCCTCCCATCATGTTTACTGGGTTGGTCGCTTTATCTGTTGATACACAAAAATATTTTTTGCCTCCTTTTGAGAATGTTTGTTCTACGGTTTTTTTAGTGTTAAAAATGTTCACATTTACCATGCGCATCAGCGTATAAGGATCCTTTTCACTCCTCACATGTTTAAGGGCAGACAGGTTTAGGACATAATCATAACTATCCTGCGCATTGATAAAGGATTCATATTCTCTTGATCCAATATCCAGGGCAAAAGTCTGAAAGTCGCCCTTTATATAGCCAAAACTGCTTCGAATATCCCGGACAAGCTCGACCATGTTGTTTTCACTTATATCAACCACATGTAGCAGTCTGGGGTTTCTTTTAAATATCTCTTTGCAAACTGCCTGACCAATAGATCCAGCACCTCCAAGAACCAGAAAAGATGAAGACTCAACAAGATCTCGAATTTCTTCTTCCTTGGCACTAATGTCTCTTTCGAAGTGCATTTTTTTTCTACCAATAAGTCCTAGTAAATTCATGAGATTGTCCTGAAATAATTTTTGTACCAATGGAAGACCCTTTCCAAACCTTATGCCTAACTCACTTTAGCATGATACTTCAAAAGTCTTTCAATTTTACTTATATCCGCCTTGGAATGGCGAACATCGCCAACTCTTTCGGGCCCATATTTTGGTTCTATAGACTTTCCGCTAATTACCATTAAACTTCACTACTTCCTCGGCCACATAGGCTCCCATAGAATCATTCAAACGAGGACCGGCGAGGATAATTTCAGGGTGATAACCTACTTCTTGAGATTTTTGTGCTAGATAATAGGGTTCACCACCTATGCAGTGGCCACCAACCAAGCCGGGCTTAAATTTCAAGAAATTCCACTTAGTTACTGCGGCCTCTAATACTTCTCCCGTATCGATTCCGAGTTTATTAAAAATTTTTGAAAGTTCATTCACAAAGGCAATATTATGGGTTTAGAGGTTTAGGGGTTTAAGAGTTGCCGACCTACTATTCCCTGCAATGGTATTTTATAGGTTTAAGAGTTTACCCTGCAACTACTCTGCAATTAATTCTTATCCTCTTCATAGTACCCGTATCCGTATCCATAACCGTATCC
>JAUSNA010000007.1 GCA_030645455.1 Candidatus Levyibacteriota bacterium
GTAAAACTTCCCTGAATAGCCATTTTTGGAAATGAAAATTTTGGGAAAGAATCTGTTATTTCTATTTTTTTTATTTGTCTAAATTCCTTTTCCGTCGCAAATTTTACCTCAACATCCTTTGATTCCTTATTAAATTTATAACCACCGGCCGGAATCGGATACTCACTGTCAATGCCTTTTATGACAAATGTTACGTGGGAGAAATCAAGAGTTGTAAAATAATCCATTCCTTTTGTAGTATTCCCCCACGTTGGATCCACCATGATCCATTTCTTCAGTTCACTATCATAATATTCCGGCCAGGCATGTAAAATATCGTTTACTAAAGACAACGGACGCAGTTTTGAATTTTGCGTATAAGCAAACCCTTCAACAGAACGTGCCGGGATTCCCTTGGCTCTTGCCAAAGATACAAAGAGATCGGAGAATTCTAGACATACGCTATTTTTAGGATCCCCAAGCGCCCCTTTTCCACCAAGCCTAAGATTATCTGTTGCAACCTTTGTGTAATTATAGGAAAGAAATTTTGTGACATATTCGTAAATGTCTTTTGGAGTTTTAAGATCCTCAATGGATTTTTTAATTTGCAAATCTTGCGAATCCCAATATTTTTTGGGAACCGTATATTCCCTCAACTGACGGCTTGATAACTCTTCAGTCTTTGGCTCAGAAAAAATTTCAACATATCCTGTGACCATTATTTGTTTTTTTTGCTGCGGAAGCAATTTGTATTCCGCGATCCAGTTTCCATCAATATCCTTTGTGACATTTTCCGGAGTCTCGGAAAAATCTGAAATAATAACATTTTGATAATTAGTCTGTGGAGGGAGAGCTATCTCTGTTGTGACCGGAAAAAGGTTGGGATTTGAAATATTGTATTTTAGTAAGAAAGAATAATACTGCCTCTCCCCATACAAAATATAGACACCTGCTTTACCTACCTTGTCCTTTTCAAGAACTATTTTTTCCGACACTGCCACATCAACATTAGGTTTGATAATTGCCGCTTTTCCAAATGATTCCGGAACAAAAATTGTTGTCGTATAGCTGGTAAAGTCATTTGGTTTATCAATCCCGGGTATTGTTACCTCCCAAACAGAACCTTGTTGTCTTGCAATGTCTTTTGTCGTAAATTTCAAGGTGAAGATATTCGTTTTGGAAATGCCGGCGTACCTTTTTGGAAAAGCCAATTTTATACTTTTGCTATCATTATTCTTATCATCAAGAGTAGTTGGAATTGTGCCGTCCGCATTATACGCCTGTATGTTTTCAATATCTTTGAATCCTACCGTAACCGTATAAGAGGGAGTGTAGTAAAATTCTGTCTTATTAGTAATACTAATAACTTGAGAGATACTGGTAATTCCACTTTTCCCAACTTCATAACTGGCGTCAACCGCAATATCAAATTGGGGGTCGGCAGCATAAACTTTTGGGAAAAAGAGAAAAAAGAAAAAAAGAACTGCAAAAAAAATACGAATAGTCCTCATCATTACACCATTTCCTTTTTCAAATACTGGCCGGTATAAGAAGCAGCATTTTTTGCAATCTCTTTTGGTGTTCCGAAAGCCACAACTTTACCTCCCTGGTCTCCGCCCTCGGGACCAAGATCTATCACATGGTCTGCATTTTTTATAAGATCAAGATTATGCTCAATAACGACAACAGTATTTCCTTTATCAACAAGACGCCTCAAAACAAGTATGAGCTTTTCAAGGTCAGCAAAATGAAGACCGGTCGTAGGCTCATCAAGTACATACAAAGACCCTCCGCCGCCTTTTTTGGACAGTTCTGAGGCGAGTTTTATTCTTTGAGCCTCCCCACCCGAAAGCGTTGTTGCGGGCTGTCCAAGCCTTATGTAGGAGAGTCCCACTTCTTTAAGTGTAGTTAAGCGGGCAGATAAAGGCTCATGGAAGGCGAAGAAAGGTATTGCCTCCTCAACTGACATATTGAGAACTTCAGATATATTCTTTCCTTCAAATTGGATTTCCAGAGTGTCTTGTGTATATCTCGTTCCGTTACATGCCTCGCACTTCACATACACGTCGGAGAGAAATTGCATTTCAATTTTTATTTGCCCTTCTCCTTCGCATGTTTCGCATCTTCCTCCTTTAACATTAAAAGAAAATCTTCCCGGCCCGTATCCACGCATACGACTATCTCTGGAATTTGCATAAATATCGCGAATATAAGTAAAAGCACCCGTATATGTTGCGGGGTTGCTCCTTGGAGTTCTGCCAATAGGACTTTGATCTATCATAAAAATTCTTTTGATTTCATCAATTCCTGAAATTTCCGTAAATTTTCCGGGGCGTTCTTTATGGAAGGGATTTTTGTAGTGGGCAATCGCGTGATAAAAAACATCATTGATAAGTGTCGATTTTCCGCTTCCCGACACTCCCGTGATACATATAAATTTTCCTAGAGGAAAATCAACATCTATATTTTTTAAGTTATGCTCCGAAACCCCTTTAAGTCTTATATACCTCTGACTTTCAGGCTCTATCAATGTTTCTTTTTTTATTCTTATCTTAGCTTTTCCTGAAAGGTATTTTCCCGTAATAGATTTTTCGTCATTTTCAATTTGTCTTGGTGTTCCATGAGTAATAATGTGTCCCCCATGCTCCCCTGCTCCCGGGCCAAAATCAAAAATATAATCAGACTCCATCATCATTTCTTTGTCATGCTCAACAACAATAACACTATTTCCTATATCACGAAGGTGCTTGAGTGTGCCAATTAATTTTGTGTTATCCCGAGGGTGCAATCCTATCGAAGGCTCGTCAAGAACATACAAAACTCCCGAAAGTCCACTTCCGATTTGTGATGCAAGCCTGATCCTCTGCGCCTCTCCCCCGGCCAAAGACTCTGCAGAGCGAGACAACGTAAGATAGGAAAGTCCGACATCAAAAAGAAATTTAAGTCGTGCATTTATTTCTTTAAGAATTATTGTTGCGATTTCAAGCTCCTTGCCTGTCAATTTTGCAGCTAAATTTCTCATAAATTCATAGCAGTCTTCAATTGACATATCTGAAACATCAACTATTGATTTATCAACAATTGTTACAGCAAGTGTCTCGGGCTTTAGCCTGGCACCAAGACATATGTCGCACACTTTGGATGTCATGAATTTTTGGATTTCTTTTTTAATTAGCTCACTATCAGTTTCTAAAAATCGTGCCTGCAAATAACCAACAACGCCCGGAAATGTTTCGTATATTGAAGTGTTTTCACCAAAACGGTTGCGCCCTTTCACTTTATAAACTTTATCTCCCGTTCCATGAAGAATGATTTTTTTCTGCTCGGAGGTCAGAGTCATGATCAAATTTGTCATTGGTATTTCATTTTCTTCAAAGGCAGTCTTAAGCGTCCTGGTAAGCCACGTATCACGGTCGTATAAATTTGCAAATGCAAGTATCCCGCCTTCAGAAATTGTCAGATTGGGATTAAGAACCAATTCCTCGTCAACCGTCATAATGTTACCGAGTCCGTTACACTCAGGACAAGCTCCAAAAGGTGAATTGAATGAAAATATCCTGGGTTCTATTTTTGGCATGGGGGTACTATCATAGGGGCAAGCAAATTTCTCGGAGTAAAATGTGTCTTCCATCTCAATGGGCACTTCGGGAAATACAAAACTTTTATCCTGAACTAAAGAAACGATGATCTCTCCTCCTCCTAATGCCAGTGCTTGCTCGACGCTATCCAGAATTCTTTGTCTTTCGTAATTCGTATCCAAAACCAATTTATCAACAACTGCCTCAATCGTATGTTTGTTGGTTTTGATAAGCGAAATATCGGAATTAAGACTGATAATTCTTCCGTCAACTCTAACCTGCTGAAAAGATCTTTTACGAAGATCTTTGAATAAATCCACATATTCACCTTTTCTACCCGAAACAATTGGCGCAAGAATCATAACTTTTGTTGGATTTACACCTATAAATTTATGTATTATCTCTTCGACTATCTTTTCCTTGGTTGTTCGGGTGATTTCTCTTCCGCATTTCGGACAATGAGGACGACCTACTCGCGCAAAAAGAAGCCGCAAATAATCATAAATTTCAGTAACAGTACCAACCGTTGAGCGGGGGTTATGAGAAGTGGTTTTTTGATCAATTGAAATTGCGGGAGACAACCCTTCAATAAAATCAACATTGGGCTTTTTCATGATGCCCAAAAATTGCCGCGCATAGGATGAAAGCGATTCAACATATCGTCTCTGCCCCTCGGCATAGATTGTGTCAAAAGCAAGAGATGACTTTCCGCTTCCCGAAAGCCCTGTAAAAACAACCAATTTGTCTTTGGGAATTTCAACGTCTATGTTTTTTAGATTGTGTTCACGGGCACCTTTAATAATTATTTTTTTATCCATACCATTTTTTTTACTCAACTTGAGGTTGAATAGGCAAAACCCTTTCGTTACGGAAAGGGACATTAACATATAATTCTTCACCATCCATGAACTCATGGAGAGTAACTTCTCCATCAACTTCACTGTGAATCAATACTACCGCCATTTCGTGTACCTGCTCTGCCTCTTTTATAGCACCACCAAATTCTAGTGCACTGGAATAAAATTCATCACTTTTCTCACCGAGCTGATTTCTCAATAACTCCAGCTTTTGATGAGTTGAAATAGGAACATTGATTGTTAACGAAACAGTTGCTTCTTTTTCTGCCATATTTCTCTTTTTAGGTGCGATAACTGATCCTAATCTTTTAATGCGGCTCTGCCCTCTAAAGCTTCAGGCGACAGAGGGTCTTAAAGTCTTCCATTATACGCCTATTTTGGGGATTTATTCAAGTCAAAGGAATGTTCTAGATTTGAGAAAAATCAAAAAACTTTCTCTTACTTTAAGCTGCATGGATTTGGCAAAACAAATCAAAAATAGGAAAAACCGAAAAATAGAACTTACTTGAAAGAGGCAATGGATTGTTCAAGACCTTTTTTCCCAAGCGATAACCAATGCTCATTTTCGGCGGATTTATTCCCTTTTGCTTTCTCACGAGCAGCCCTTATCAAATGCATTGCGTGCGCAAGTTTTATAAATAACGGAAGTACTTTTAATTCCTCTTCTGACAACTCAATATATTTTGAGTATTCGCTAACTAATGTTTTGAATTGCTTATCAATACTATTCTTGCCGGTGGGATCAAACATTACGTCTGCCATCAAGACCGCCAATTCAACAATACGAGGATAGTAATTTGCCACAGAAAAATCAACAAAATATATCTTGTCTTTTGCCTTCATTATATTAGAACTTACCAAATCTCCATGTACCAATGAATATGGCAATATTTTTAAGTCAACCTTGTCAAACTCTTTTGACAATTGGTCTAATACTTTTAATTCGCGGGTCTCTAAGTACTTTCGTGATTTTTCAAGTTCTTTTGAATAATTAACCAATGCCCAGCTGTCGTATAGATCTGCAGTTTTGTAATCAATACTATTTATTGCGGCGGCCATTTTTATAATTTCTTTCAGCTCATCTTTAGATGGAGCTTTCTTTAATTCATAATAGGTTTTGCCATCGATAAATTCAAATACAGCAAGTCTAATATTAAAATCCTCATATCTTCCGCGGAAAATATATCCTGTGTCTTTTAGTAGAAATTGCGGGTGGGATACACCATTATCCAAAGCAATCTTTACTACGTTGATAAGCCGAAGGCACTCGGAGTCATCCCTTTTTTCAGCAAAAATTTTAATAAAATAATTTCCTTTTCCGGTTGTGAGCTTGATATTTACATCCTCATAACCCATCTCTATAATTTCGAATGAGACGAATTTTCCGAGAGAATACTCTCTGCAAACATCAATCAACAGCTCGTCAAATTCTCCTTGGAAATTTATTCTTTTTCGTAAATCTTGGGTAATACTCATTTAGTGGTTGTGTATATTCTACCACACTAGAGACCTTTCATCCAGGCACATTATTGTTGCTGGAGATACTTGATTTTGTCTCTTAGAAGCGCCGCTGTTTCAAAATCCAAATCCTTAGCGGCCAACTGCATCTCACGTCTGATATTTTTGATAAGTTTTTCCTTTTCATCCGGCAACAATACATCCTTA
>JAUSNA010000008.1 GCA_030645455.1 Candidatus Levyibacteriota bacterium
TGATAAAGACGAAACAACGACGGTCGCAAGACTGAAAGAGGGAGAATTTGAGATAAATGAAGATGGGTGTGTTGATATTTTCAAAGAACCGGAAGTTACATTGAAACTTGGTGATCCTCATTTTGTCACTTCGATTCAATCCCAGCTAAATTCCGACAGGATAGATGTAAGAATTTCTCACCAAGATAAATTCTAGTCTCAAGCAAATAGTTTAATCACACATCGGGAGTGTGAATCTTTTATAATTTTATGTAAATTGAGGCTATCACATCGGGAGTGATAGACAGTGATAGATATAGACATAAATTCTCAGCCTCAAAAAATTTGACTTTATATATCAAAGTAGTACAATCTATTTTATATTGTCCAGGCAGGAGGTGTTTTATTTGAAAAAATTAATTCTTTCATTTTTATTACTATTTGTATTTCTTTTTAGTGCAACCCAAAGTTTTGCTTATGTTACAGTGAAGGGCTACTACAGAAGTAACGGAACTTATGTTAGACCACATGTGAGATCAAATCCTAATGGAATAAAATACGATAATTATGGTTATCAAGGAGGTTCACGGTACAATAGCTCTTTCTATGATTCGAATTATTCGAATACTTGGAGGACTCCTAGTTATTATACCGACAATGATTATTACACTGGAAAGAGTCTCTATAATTCAAATAATTATAATTACAACTATAATTATGGTTGGGATTATTAATTTGTGATGATATGGTAGAATAGGTTCAAATGGATAAGTCAGAGTTAGTTGAGCTTATTTTACAGTTTCGTAAGGAACGCAACTGGAAACAATTCCATTCTTCTAAAAATCTTGCGATCTCTCTCATGCTTGAGTCAAGTGAGGTTGTGGAACTGTTCCAGTGGACTAAAGATCATAAACTTCCGAGTGATAAAAAAGAAGATCTCTCCAACGAGTTGGCGGATGTGTATTATTGGCTCCTTTTATTGGCATATGATGAAGGGGTTGATTTAGAAAAGGCTTTAGAGAAGAAAATGAAACTAAATGCAAAAAAATACCCGGTTAAAAAGGCAAAAGGTGTAGCTACAAAATATACAAAACTCTAATTCCCCATATTCCATTTTGGCATATTCCAATAAGGAATATATCATTCACTCATAGTGAATAAATCCATTTTTACAGAAGATCATAAGATTATAGTATCTAAATTAATTAAAGCTCGTGAAGGTGCTGGACTAACACAAGCGGAAGTTGCTGAAACACTAGGCAAAACCCAATCTTATATTTCAAAAATAGAGTCAGGTCAGCGTAGGGTTGACCTGGTACAACTAAAGGAGTTTGCAAAAATCTACAAAAGGAAAATAGAAGAACTTATATAATGACTCAAATAATTCTACAGCCGGCAGGAGACGGAGATGCTATAAAACATTTTGTCGAGACAATACAAAACCCCGTGTCGATAGATAGGATTCAATCATACCTAAGCTCAGAGGTTGTTTTAAAACTTAAAAATTTATTTCCAAGTGGAAAAATACCCGTGTGGGGAGTAACACCTGGAAAGAACGATGTAAATAAACACAAATGGGAGAGAGTGGAGACAGGTGATATAGCGCTTTTTTCTAGGGAAAATGAAATATTTGCTTCGGCAACAGTTGCTTTCACGATTCACAATAAGGATTTGGCGCTTAATTTGTGGGAGAGTAACAGCGAAGGAGATACATGGGAGTACATTTATTTTTTGGACGAGATAACTTACCAACAAATTTCATATGAAAGGTTTAACAGAGCTGTTGGATATGATGATAAAAATATTATCCGTGGATTTAATGTGTTGGATGAGGAAAAAAGCGTAAAAGCAGTAAATTTACTTGGACTTGAAAGTGAAATATATTATCCCGAAATTTCAAAAGAAGAGTTTGATAGAGCAGTTGCAGAGCCTAGTTTTGATGATCCTCTGGAGAAAGAAAGTTTGGTTAAAGCAAGAACAGAGCAAGGCTATCTAAGAAGTCACCTTTTTCATTCAAAGAAAGTTGAGAAATGTGGTATTTGCGAAAGAGAATTTCCTGTGAATTTTTTAGTAGCCGCTCATATCAAAAAGCGTTCAGAGTGTACTGACGATGAAAAAAGAGACTATAAAAATATTGTCATTCCAATGTGTAAATTTGGTTGTGATGAACTCTATGAAAGAGGGTTCTTCGGAATAAATGAAGGAAGAGTGTCAATAAATAAAAATAAGTTTCTTACGAAATCTCTTGAAATATTTTTAAATGCGATCAATAACAGAAATTGCCCTTATTGGTCTGAGGGAACAAGAAAATACTTTGAGTGGCATTATAACCTCCACAAAAACGATCAATAATTATGCAAAAAATTCAAGATGATATTTTGAGTTATCGCGAAATGTGCGACGCTGAAAATGCTACTCTGCAGCGCGGCATGAATTACAGGCTAAATCCAAAGTATTCTGTAATTCTGATGTCTCAGAGAAACAACGCTCCATATCAAGACAGAATTTATGACGATGGAATAACAATCGAATACGAGGGACATGATGTGAACAGAAAAGGATATTTGCATAACCCAAAAGACTACGACCAAATAGCAAAATTACCTTCTGGAACATTAACTCAAAATGGAAAATTTGTGCAAGCTGTTATTAATTTTAAGGATCACAAGAGAAAGGCAGAGTTAGTCAAAGTTTATGAAAAAATTATCGACGGAGTGTGGTCTCTCAAGGGAATTTTTGAACTAGTGGATTTTAAAGTTGTAAATGATGAAAAAAGAAATGTGTATCGTTTTATTTTGAAACTTACGAATATAACATCCTTTGATAACGAAAAGTTAACACAAATTGAAATTTCACATACAAGAATAATTCCTTCAGAAGTTAAGAAAGAGGTTTGGAAAAGAGATAGCGGAAAATGCGTAGTTTGTGGAGAGAGTAGCAACCTTCATTTTGATCACGAATTGCCTTTTTCAAAAGGTGGTACAAGTCTTACAGCAAAAAACGTCCAACTTCTTTGTATGAAACACAACCTCCAAAAATCCGCAAAGATAGAATAATTTTCTCTCATTGAAATATCTTTATTTATCAATCCAAATTGATAAATTTGAACGAGTAGTAAAATTGGCAATATAGGTGTGGATCTGCTAAAATACTTAAGCAGGGTTTGATATGTAATATTACCTTACCCCGAAATAATTTCAGCGAGTGCCGCGATTTCTCAATGAGACCCTCCGACCCGCAATAAATGACCATGTCATATCCATTAGTAGTGTTAGGTGCAGGAGCTTCCTTTGATTATATTGATCCAAATCATAATACTGGTGAATTAAATTGGGTTCCGCCATTAACAGATGATTTGCTCAATTTTAAAAGATTTAAGGATACCATCTCCAAATTTCCCCATGTGGGTGATTTGTTTGCCGATGCAATACGAAAAGTCCCAAGCAGGATGACATTGGAAGAATATTTAACTGAAATAAAAAATGGTAAAGCCTCAACCGATAGAAATAGACAGATACAGCTGAATGCATTAGGCTTCTACTTACAGGAATTGTTTACGATAATATCTGATAGATATGGTCATCAGCGTGTGAATAACTACAATGCCCTCATTGGATTAATTAAAGATAACGGCGGTGAAGCATGTATCGTAAATTTTAACTACGACAATCTTTTAGAGGAAAATATTGAATCGATTGATAATACAATAGCATCATATATCGCCGGCTCAATAAAGGTAATTAAGTTGCATGGGGGTTGTGACTGGGTGTCTTATCATTATTCATTGTTTCCCATTGAGATGGATTCTTATCATTTTCTAATAAGTGAGCCTTGGTATTTTACCCTCCCTGGAATAACCCAGCCTAAGTTGATGAATCAAAGAAGGTTATTGGGGGACCCCTACAGGTACCATAATGGTGAAAGAGATGCATTGCTTTTTCCAGCTGTTGCAATACCTGTGGCGAATAAAGAAGTATATATCTGTCCAGAGGATCATCTCCAAAATCTTCACGTAGCTCTTGCCAAGACGGATAGGATTCTAATTATTGGGTGGAGCGCAGGGGATCCCAATCTAATACAAATTCTTGAGCAGAATATAAAAAAACAGACGAAGGTTTTAATTGTAACGAGGTCAGAAGAATCGGGAAGCGATATAGTGAAAAAACTTGAGCATATCAAGTTTTTTAAATTTAAAATTTCAAAGACAGGAAGTTTCACAAATTTTCTAAAAAGTGATGAAGCAGATTCCTTCTTTGCAAACAAGGAGGTGAAAATTAATGGTTAATTATAAAAATTTGTCTGGAAAATCAAATGTAAAGTCGTACATGATCGGAGATGATTATATTGACGTAAAATTTAATTCAGAATCAAAAAATGGATATAATCATTATAAATACACATACAATTCTGCTGGAAGAGAAAATGTGGAGATCATGAAGTCGCTTGCTCTAAATGGAAAAGGGTTAAATGAATTTATAAATACAAATGTAAAGAAAAGTTACGCGCAGAAATCGTAATTGAACATAATTAATTCTGGCAGTTGAGAGGGGCTCCATCACATGCGATGCCGTCATCATCCCCATCACGTGCTCCGCAACCACATTCGTTGAGTAAGTATTGGGCTTCATCGCATGAGGAAATTTGAGGACATGTTTTGCTGCAATTGCAAGAATAACCCCCGGAAGTTTCAATTACAGCCGGGGCTTGCACCACGGGGATAGGTGTGGAAGTAGGGTAGACAATTTTCTTTGTTGGTTCTGCGGTTGGTTTAACAATTTTCGTTGGGATAGGGGTTGGTACTTCAGTAGGAGTAGGCGTTGGTGTTTCGGTGGGAGCCGGAGTAAGATCTTCTATTGTTGTTTGGGTTGGGTTGGCATCAACAGATTTTGTTGGCTGCATGGAATCTGTATCATTTGCATTTGTTGAATCTTTTGTAGGAGTGGGTGCAGTTATTGCTATAAGGACAAATAACACAGAGAGAATTCCGCCTAATATCATGGCGTTCTTTGTCCGTGTTGCGTTAAAAAACCTAGAAAATATCTGCGGCTTTATGATGCTTATCGGCAGAGCGATAAGAGCAATTACAAAAATGAAACTTAAAATACCTGCCATGAGTCGAATTATATCCCGTAGTGATAATTTGTCAAGAAAATTTGCC
Source organism: Candidatus Levyibacteriota bacterium (assembly GCA_030645455.1). Lineage (GTDB taxonomy): Bacteria > Patescibacteriota > Microgenomatia > Levybacterales > GWA1-39-11 > JAUSNA01. Next base: position 5,138 of record JAUSNA010000008.1, read on the forward strand.
TGAGAGTGGAGCGGACTGTGATTATTGTGCGTACAGAAAAGCAGCTAATGTCGTTGAAAATATTTAGATATAAATTCTTTAAGTTTTTTTATTTTTTTTTGATTGTCTTCATCTTCCCACCAGATAATCATCCAATTTGCATACAACAATATTAAAAATAGTATTACTAAATATCCTGACCAAGGCCAATATCTAGGTATCCAGTCAACAAATCCACGATCTATAAAATAATCAATAATAGGTCCCATACTTTTGTGTATTAGAAATAATTATCTCTCCATCATTTTTCGTCTTAATGCGGTTTGGTAGTGTTCCTTCCATTCATCTTCCATCATAAATAGAGCTTCGACGAGCTTTTCAAGGACCTTTTTACTTTCATCCTCCCAAATACTCAGATCCGGTGGTGAGACATGGTAGAAGACATTGTGGTAATACATTTTGTTATATTCATACTGTGTTATGCGCACAGCTTGCCTTGGTGTTATTCTTTCAAAATAACTACTCCTTGTTTCTTTTCTTTTTGGTCTGGGTGGGGGGTCTATTAAATTACCTAATTTATATTCCAGGAAATTTTCAGTTTTTACCCATATTAATAAGTAGGGTAGCAATGTAGCTTTTAAATAATTAGTGATACTCTCAATAACTTTTCCCAATAATTTGAGTATACACCTTGGGCCTGCGACTATTTTGTGTCTATCGAAAAGCAGCCTCAGTAATCGAGCAGAAATAATCTCATGCTCTTCGGTCCAATGTTCTTGAGAACATTGGACCGTAATACCATAAATATATACAGAAAAGCAGCAAAGACAGTCGAAAGTATTTAGTAATTATTTTTCCAACCTCGTAGGCAGAACAGCTTTGCGGTCTTGCAAATAGTATCAAGTTTGATTTTTTTCAACTTTCAGTTTGGGTGATTTTAAAAACAATACAATAAATGGTTCTCTGCTAGAATAAGAGAGTGGAGGAAAATTGGAATATACTTTGTGGGCTTGGAAGTTATTACACTTGTTGTACTCATAATTGCCATTTTCCAAGGATCTAAGAAAATACCCGCGGTTGTAATAACAACGCAAGTGCCTTTTGCCACACCTACACCGGGAATTATACCGTTCACATCTTATAAAAAAACAGTACTTGCCAAGTCCGATATTTACGATATTTATCTTATTGGGGACTCGATGACTCGTGCATTTGGTCCTAGGGGAGGGGCATTTAATGAGATTTTATCAAAAGCGTATCCTAATCTATTTTTTGAGATTTCAAATTATGCGGCAGCAAATCAAAGTATTTTGCTTCTTCCTGAAAGACTTCATGAAGCAGTGCAAGCAGATAAAGATTTACTTTTGAAACCAATTCTGGAAGGGGATCCTGACTTAATAATTATTGAGTCATTTGGATATAACCCTCTTTCACAATTTGGAAAAGAAATGGGACTAAAAAAGCAAGAGGAAATACTTACTGAGATCATGACAACTTTAACCAACCGTTTTCCAAATGCGGTAATTATGTTCCTGGCAACAATTGCCCCTGACAAAAAAACATACGGTCAAAATGTGACTAATTCCAGTGCTGACGGTAGGTGGTCACAAGCTGAGGAGCGGATAGAGTACATAACCAATCATATAGATTATGCAAACGAGCACGGCATTCCGGTTATTAATGCTTATAAAGAGTCACTGGACGTAAGTGGAGATGGGAATACAAAATATATAAATCCCGATGACAATATCCATCCGTCTGCTGAAGGTCTGGCTCTTATGGGAAGAATTATGACTGCAAGAATTGAAGAGGAGAATATCTTCCCTAAATCCGAGTAGTAATTTTATGTTCTACAAAATGAAAACCTCGTTGTAAAGGGCAGTAGTGCTGAGATTAGGCACTTTCGCCTCTTCCCTTTAACTTTGCGTCAGCAATTGTTGAGTTAACTACTCCTTTTGTTTTGTCCCAAGCACCTTTTACTTTGTGCCCGGTCTTCATCTCAACATCCCCTTTCACTTTTTGGACTTCCCCTTTTACTTTTTGTGCGACATCTTGTGTAAGACCCATATATTTTCACCTCTTTTCTTATAGTAAGTATATCGATAAATCTGACAGAGTGATGTGATGCAAAACACAAAAGTATAGAGCAGTGAGTCACAAAATTTTCGTGTTTTAATCCAACATTCTCAAGAACGTTGGAACGTGATAGGATAAAAATATGCAGAAGGTAAGAACTTTGGAAAGATGGATGCGGGCTGCAGGAAACCACAGAAGAATCGAGATACTAGATCTTATAGACCGGAACCCCGAGTTATCCGTGAGTGAAATATCAGAACAGCTAAAAATCAATTTTAAGACAGGAAGCGAGCATATCAGAAGACTTACAATTGCCGGATTTGTTCTCAAGAAAAGTCAAGGCAAAAGTATCCGCCACAAACTTACCTCCCGTGGCATTTTCATTCTAACGTTCTTGAGAACATTGGAATGAAGAAAACAAATTTGCAATTTGGCCTCGGTAGCTTTTTGAGTTCAGAAGGAGTACAATTCACCTCAAATGGCTAACAAATTTGGTATTCCACATGACATTGAAATACTTATTAGAAAAAGGGATAAGAATTGCGTGTATTGTCACAAAAAGATGATCTATCCGTTTCATCAAAGTAATCCAATCGATTTTGCAACAATTGAACACCTAAATCATAGGCAGGACTGGAATAGTGTCGAAAGCTACGTTCAGGAGGGTCTACCAGTTGATGAAATTGTTACCATATGCTGCAAATCATGCAATTCAAGTCGTGGTAGTAAACCGCTCAAGGATTGGTTTGAATCTCAATATTGTCAAGGAAAAAATATTAATTACAACACAGTTGCAAAGGTTGTAAAAAATTATATTGATAAATATGAGCAGTTGTTATAATCCCCAAAGAAGCAGGAATAAATTGAGGTTCAACTCCTCGAAGTGAGAATTTAGTTTGCTTTTTTATTTTTTAACTTCGAATGGTAGAGGAGTTTTGCGAAGCAAAGAACTCTGAAAACATGGGAGTTGTCTTCTTTTTTCACGAAAATATTTTTGATTGCGCGACCGATACTTTTGGGTATAGAAAATTCCTTGTAAATTTCCTTATTGACTAGCATTCTTTCTCTTCTGCTGAAATTCCCAAATAACATAGGATTTTATTAATCTATTCTAGCGCTAACGGTACTCCCGTCATTCTGATTTTGCTATACTCATTTTATGTATACGGGGGTTATTATTCAAGAATCGCTTACCGATCAGGAAATTTTAGATAAGGTGCATGTTATTCGAACCGTAGTTGAAGAAGTAACGCTGCGGCATAATACTCCGTGGGTAAAGTCATGGATACTGCATACCATTGAGATAGAAGAGGATGAAATTGATAAGTGGGCGGAGTGGTTGAGTCACAATATTGATGATTCTCATGATCACCCATGGTATGCCGACTTTAGAAATGATAAATACCACTATGTAATTTTTCCTGACAAAATATTCAAAATCGATAGAAGCAATAGTGAGCAAAATAAGGAAGCGCAAGAATACGGTAAATCCGTAGGAATCCCCGATCACCAACTCGACTGGGAATTATAGTAAAAACTTTTATCAATAAGATTCCTGTACTGTCAGTAACTGATTGAAATTTTATTTTTGGAAGTGCCCTCCGAAGCCTTGCGGCTCCGAAGGGCGGATGTTACCGCTATGATGGCGACGTCGGAGTCCTGCTTTCGGACTCTTTTTTCGCTACCCATTCGGTTATCTGCTCACTCGTGAGCGTGAATCCCGCGTCATGCGGGAACTGGGCGATCACCTCTTCTTTAAAGGACTGCCTGAGTCGCTGATATGGCTTTGAGCCAAATTGCGCCTCCGGATCAGTCGTCTTGTCGATGCCGAAGTGATCGCAGAGAATCGAAAAGGCAAGGGCATATGGCCCCGCTCCTCCGTATCCCCACTCGAAACCGTATTCTGGGTCGCCGAACGGGTCGTAGTTGTGCAAGCGTTGGCCATTGACCGTAACGCTATAAACAAATTCGCCCTTTCGGGTGCCAACATATGTTTTGGACAATTTTTTCTCCAGTGATCCAAGATATGCTCCCCACGAGTTGTGAGCAGCTCCCAAGTGCAACCTGAGAGCTGCCCGCAAAAATTTTAATGAGCAAATTCAGATGGGATTATATCAGTTTGGAAGCTAGACTTCAAACTATGAGATATTGACGTAAACCTAATCAACCTGCGAGGTTACGGATTCTATCTTTAACCTTGTAGGTTGAATATGTTCAGGCGCATGAAAAAAGAGGCATAGGGGGATATGAATTGTCTTCTCCGATTGCATTACATTCCTATAGTGTTATTATTAGAGTATGGCAACAGTCATTATTACGATTTTATTTGGACTTATTATTACCTATTTTGCCATTCAAAACACAGGTACAGTCACTCTTCATTTTCTAAGTTATACATTTAACGGTATTCCTACATATCTTGTAGTAGTTGGGGCTTTGCTTGTAGGACTTTTGTTTTCCTGGATTATAAGTATTGTTAAAGATATCGGAACGGGCTTTGCTATGCGGGGTAAAGAGAACAAAATTAAAGACTATAAAAAAGAGAACGTACAACTCTTAAAAGAAATCCATCAATTGGAACTGGAAAATACCAGACTAAAAGCAACAAAAAATGCTACCCCGGATGATAGGTCAATGTGAAAACACTTCTTGCTCATATTTTTCGTAAATTGTCTCTATCAAGGGCACTCCAGCTTTTCTTGATGCGTATTTTTCAGGATCAATTTCTAATTGGTGTTACCGGCGTTATTTTTAACGAAAAAGATGAAGTATTGCTACTCAAGCATACTTATAGACAAACTCAATGGAGTCTTCCCGGCGGATATATCAAGTCAAAAGAACATCCTTTCGAGGCACTTGAGCGCGAAGTAAAGGAAGAGTCCGGATTTGTAGTCAGCGGGGACAGGCAACTCAAAATAAGAACAGATAGGGAGAGTGCGCGACTGGATCTAACGGTGGTGGGAAAATTTATCGGTGGAGAATTCCAGCCTTCTCACGAGATTAGCGATTATGGATTTTTCTCCTCTGAGAATTTTCCACATATTTCAAGAAATCAATTACTGTTGATTGAGTACGCATTGCAAGATAGAAAATCTAAGAAAATTTGAGCGAAAGCGGCTGGTGACAAATAATTATTGGGCAGACCGGAGGGTTTCAAAAACCCCGGGTCGTAGAGGCTCGAGATAACCGTCTATTGCGTTGGATTCTGTTGGTAAATCAGGTATTGGGGGTACTAATGCTTCGCTTTGAGTGGATATGCCAGCAGAACACACTGTACGGGGTACTGAGACGGTTTTTGTTCGCAGAAAAAATTTTTTCTGCCGTTCAACTTGCATTTCTCCGGGTCCCTGACAGCTACCCGTAGACTCAAGTACAGAATTCAATCCCTTATTGAAATATCTGGTAAGTACATCCGATTCTTCATTTTCTTTTATATTTTCCTCTATTGCTATTTTCACCGGACAATTTTCCATACATTCTTTAGCCATAACTTCATAGTACGAGGTGTGAAATTTATTGTCAAATACTAAAATATTCAGGTTGTTGAAGGTTGTGCGATAAATGTTCCCAAGGGCAATGCGAAATTGTGAAGGGAAATACACCCCGTGGAGGAGAAAAAATGATCCACAAATACTTTGTGGGTGTGCGGAATAAGCTGTGGGATTATTCTGATTTGGCGACTTTTTTCTTGGCTTTTGGCTTTTTTACTATTATGACTTCTTCGACGGGTGTAACATCTTCAACTGGTGTTACTTCAATTACTGTTGTTGGCTTTTTTTCTACCTTTGGGGTAGGGGATAAAAGCTCCAATATCCTATCAAGCTTTGCATTTATGTCATTTAGCTGTGGTAAAGATGGATTGTTGAAAGGTCTTGGCTCAGTTCCACGGCTCGACTGACTGCGGTTACGGTCGCGGTCTGTATCTCTACCTCTTCCTTCGTCGGGGGAATGCTTTTTGAAGCAGTCTCTGCAGTAGACAGGTCTTCCCGTTGATGGTTTGAATGGAATTTCGCATGCATTTCCGCAGTCGGCGCAAGTTGCTTTGAACATTTCTCTGTCCGAACTGCCTCCGCCAAAGCTCCTATTGCTATAGTTGCCACGTCTTCCCGAGTTGTTGTCTCTATTAAAATATCCCATGACCACTATTATAGCAGACTCTAGGATATTTAGGTGAAGGAGTTATGAATCTTTGGTGGATATCAGTCCGGATGTCCAAATTAAGTCCAGCTGTGGTCCATGCGATGTCAAGCACGTATTGAATTCTTCCTTTAGACTGGTGAAAGATAGGAGGTGAATAGATATGCACACTGCCATTAAAAGACCACACTTAGAAACCTACATGACATTTTATTATTACTACAAAGATGCTATCAGAAAAAACCCAGATAAGAGACTTGTGGGCACCGATTGTAGAAAAAAGAGCTTGAGGGGATTGTAAGAGTAGATATTTAACGATTACTTAAGCACTAAGTACAGAAAGACTGTAGCTATGTAACCAATAAAAAGTAAAACTAACTTGCTAAACAAATTTTTCTTAAGGGATCCATTTTGTTTTAGAGCCCTGTTCATCCAAGTGGTTATTACGCAGGTTGTTAGGAACACAATACTAAAAGCAAAAAGTTTGGCACCCATATTTTCAATCTATATTATTTTTTTAGCGCGAAGAGTTATATATAGATTTCTACTAACTATTGTAATTGCTCCCATACCGATAAATAACGTAATGGAACTGAACATCCAATTAATCAGTGGAATTGCATTAATCGCACTATAAATTATCAGTCCAACAAAAAGGGCAACCCCATTTCTAGTTGGAAGAAGTCTTTTGCCGATTGCAAGAGCAATAAAAATTTGATTGAGAAGGGCAAATATAACAAATGTAATGATCAATAAAAATGCAAAAGGAATACCTATTACCGTAGCTAGCAAAACAAAAAATGCAAAAGGAACAAGCACTACAAAAATGAATCCTACTCCAAAGCTGCGCCACGGATGTTGAGTGATAGTTGTAACAACATTTTTAATATAAAATGGCGCCAAATTCATAAAAACAAGCCCAACGAAAAATGATGCTGCAAAGCTGACAACAATCCACGTCAATCCAAATCCTGCAATTGCTTTTGCTAAGTTGTTACTTATTGCTTGTTGTGTTTTTGGGGTTTTCCAATCAGTGTGGTGATAAACAGCCCCGTTTTTAATCGTAAATGGTACAATGTGTGCTTGATTTGGGCTCCAATAGGCAAGTTCTCCTTCAATTTTTGCATCTTGTAAAATATCCAATTGGTCAGCAGCGATTCTGGTGTCTCCCCCAATAGAGTTATTAATAGTTGCTTGACTGCCTGTGATAACCGCCCCTTTTCCAATTGGAGCAAGTAGTGACAAATTACCCGCTGCAGCAGTTACTGATCCCGCGACTAGTGCTGGTGGTTGAATAGAAATAGACCCGCCCGCAACCGAAACATTCCTGTCAATTTCCCCTGTAATAATAATTTGTCCACCAACCGCACGGACATTTCCGGTAACTTTTCCGCCAATACTGATATTTCCGCCGGCTGCCAAAACGTCTCCTAATACCGTTCCATTAACTATTATGCTTCCCCCCGCAACGTAGGCGTCTCCATTGATAGTTCCGTTGATAATAACAGTTGCACCCGAGGCATAGTAATCGGTTGTAATTGTCTCATCTTTTGCAAGAATGACGCTGTTACCCGAATCAAAATTTGTGGCTGCATAAGCGCTTTCCGGCAGAAAAAAAGCAATTAAAAGAAAAAAGATAAGTACTAAAAACAATTTTTTTGTAAATAGATTCATATTAATATACTTACATCTCAATGTTAGATTTTTCTATGAAGCATTGCATTGATGCCGATCACACAGTAGAAATGAAAAAATAAGTGGTTGAAGAGCATGAGGGGAGTAGTACAATTAACTTGTGAAATATATTAAAAAAGCTTTAACCGTTGGACTTTTGGCCGGGTATGCCGGAAAGAATGCGGATATTAAAGATATTGTCCGTGCCGGCTTTAGAGGTAAATCAAGTGATGTGATGCTTTCAAATGGGAAGTACCACGATGAGTGGTTTGTACCGACCCATACCGGGGGAGGACAAGAATTTGTGGACGTTAACGGACAAAAATTTACCCGTCTTTATGGAGGAGGAACTCCCGACAGAGAAGTTTTGGATTTTCTAGGAATTACAGACAAAGATGTGAACGATTTTTTAAAGCGGAATATCAGTCAACTGGGTGAAAAAACACGACTTTTTACGGATTGTTTGCCTGAAGCCGATGGAGTTTGGCAATACGCTTATAAAGTTACAAGTAATGAAAAGGAAATTGGTGTTGTGACCGGAATCGAAACTATCGACTACAGTGGGACACGGGTACACATCCACGCATTTATCCTTTCCCCGATAGAGTAACTCTCAAGTTCTTATCCATTTGGTGCAGCAGACTTATGGAAACAAAACTTGTCCTTGTGCACTGATCGGAAATTTTTTCGGGGAGGACTTTTAATAGTACAAGATATTTTCTATTTATTGCAATAAGACAAATCATGTTTTTATTTCTTAATAACTGACAGGATAATCGTAATGGAGAAAAGTGAAGGAAGACTTGGATACCTTTACGGAAACGGATTGCCCATAAATGAAACACGACAGGAGAAAGTCGTAAGAATGCTATTTGCTCAGCACCCACCAAAACTCCCAAAAGACCCGGAAGCACAATTTGTAGCTGAAAGACTACGCAGTCTTTTTAGTGGGAAAGAACAAAGTATTTAATTCCTAAAATTCTGCTAAAATACCCGAATGACAATAGAGCAGCAGACGCATTATTTTGGAGGGAAATTTTCAACCCCAAGTAGGGAAGTTGTGCCCGGGACTGTATTTACATGGGTAACAGAATTTGAAGACGGGCCGCTCGTGCAAAAATTTTATATAAAGGATCATGATACTATCGAGCACATTGTTGATCCCGAAATTTATGGTGAGGGGAAGGAGATAAAAGGGGATTATATCAACTTTTTACAATTTCCCCAGGTAAAGACTTTAAATTGGCTTGAGAGACTTATTAAGAAAGACGCTCAATTTTATTGGAGACTAACCCCCGGAACCCCTGTTACTTTGGAGCCTGAGATGGCAACGCCCGAACCGGGTCAATTACTCCGCTGGGAGTAGGTTATTTAACATACAAATAAACATTGTTCTCGCAAGTTGTGAATTTCCAGTCGGGGAATGGGTAGTAATTGAGTAAAACCCGAGCGCCAGGTTTTAATTCCGTCAACAACTTTTCCTCCAATTCAATTATTATATCCGGCATGGGATACACGCAAATTATGTCGTATTCTGACAAATCCACTTCCCAAAAATCCTTTTTCAAAATTTTAATATGATTCCCTAATTTTTCTTTCTTGACAGCTTCCTTTGCTTTTTTGAGAAGGTCATTGTCCAATTCATACGCGTCAACCCATGCTCCTTCTTTTGCAAAAGCAATCGCAATCCTCCCGTCTCCTGTTCCAAGATCAGCGACCTTATCAATTTGTGTGACGTTTGACAGATGTACCATCGTGTCTACTCTATACCTTGAGGTGGCAAAGTAGGGGATAAATAAATTTTTTTTACTCATTGAAAAGTAGGCAATCTTTTAGCAATTATCGAGAGAAGATTTTCTATTCCAAGGCCTGTCTTGGCACTTATAAAGCAGGGGGTAAATTCTTTATGCTTATTTTCAAGTTTATCTTTATCAATGGAGCTTATGCTTTCGGCTTTATTAAAAACATACATAACATTTTTTCTTTGGATTTTTAGCTCCCCGAAAATTCCCTCAACTGTTCTTATTTTTTCCAGCATCTGAGGATCTGAGCAGTCTATTATATGGAGGACAACATCTGCATGAACGGTTTCAAGAAGGGTGGATTTGAATGCGTCGATAAGATCCGGGGGTAGGTCTTTTATGAAGCCGATTGTGTCGGAAACGTAGACTTCGTGCCCTGTTTTTTTCAGGTAGAATTTGTTAACCGTACTGTCAAGCGTTGCAAAAAGGGCATTTTCTACAAGGTCCTTTTGTCCGGTAAGGCGGTTAAAGAGTGTTGTTTTTCCTGCATTTGTGTATCCGACAAGTGAAAAAGTGGGAAGTCCCTTTTCTTTTCGATGGATAATTTGACTCATTTTTTGTTGTGTCAAAGTCAAAAGTTCTTTTTGGATTTTCCTTTTTTCCTCTTTCCAATGTCGCAGCATAAGCTCGGTATTTGTTTCACCGACCCCTTTGGCTCCGATTCCAGCCGCTTGTTGAGACATTTCCATACCCATGCCGTAAATACGAGGTCCCATCTGGCGAAGTTTTGCAAATTTTATCTGAAGCTTTGCCTCGGAGGTGGTTGCGTGCTTTGAAAATATTTCAAGGATAAGACTCACCCTGTCCCAAACAAGTATTTGGGGATTTGCTTTTTGGAAAGTTGTCAAAAGTGTATGGAGCTGGCCGGGCTTAATAGCCACATTGATAACAACAATATCAATTTCGTTATCGGCAATAAGTTTTAATGCTTCTTCAATTTTTCCATGGCCGATAAAAGTGTCAACGTCACCCCTGGTCATATTTTGGACTAAGGCAGCGTGTACTTTTCCCCCGTAGGTAGTAACAAGAGACTCTACTTCTTCAAAGTCTGAGAACATGTCTTCTTTGGGCTTTTTGGGGTTGGATAGCCCGATGAGCATGAAGCGGGGAATTTTTTGAGTTGATAGCATTCCTTCCTATTATACTCCTTGCGGGAAAGTGGTATGATATTTATATGCAGTATTCATTTACGTGCCCGCTTGAAGGTTGCGGACAAAAAATTACAGTTGAGGCGGAAAGCCATGATGAGGCAGCGGTAAAACTGGCTTCTGATGCGCGCGAGCACTTGGGTATGATTCACCCGGAACTTCAAAAAACGGACGAGCAGGTACATAGCGACGTAGAAAGTTTGATGGTAGAGGAAGATGAAGATTTAGATAGTTATTAGTTGGTGCTAATTTTTACTTTTTCCGCTAGATTTTTCACTTGAAGGATTTTCTTTACCATCTTCTGCATTTTCGTTTTTATGATCCTCCGAGTCATCTTCCGAATTACTTCGTGAATCATTTTTTTCTTCATTACTATCGTTTGTCGTAGGTTTATTCTCATCGCTTACGCCTTTTACGTCAGTGTCTCGCGTTGAAGCTTCGTCCTCTTCTTTTTCATCCGTATGCTTATTTTCAAGCCTTCTTTCTTCGGACTTTTCAAAACCTGAGTCTTTTTCTATTTTTGTTGGGGTAAGGGTTGGTGTTGGAGCCTTTTTATTAATAGATCTTGTTGGTAAAACAATTGTATTTTCAGGAATGTTAAAAGTATGCTCAACTACTCTTTGTGCTGCTGCTTTGACAGCGTTGAGTGTTGTGTTGGGAGGGGAGAGCAGCACTGCTCCGGCAACACCTGTTGACACTAAAAGGAAAAGAATGGCCGCTATAAAAATACGGGAAAAATAGAAGGGGGTGGATTTTTCATTATCAATGCGCCTAAGAACTTCAGCAAATCCCGTACCTACCTCCATGGGAGGAGGGGTTTGTAAATAGTATTTTTTAAAATCCTCAATTTTTTTGTCCATATAGAGATTCATATATATCTTTTACCTTTTGCATAACGCGAAAGGTTCTGACCCTCAAAGCCCCGTCTTTTATGCCTAAAATTTTGGCAACTTCAAGGGATGGCATTTCCTCAAAATAACGGAGGATCACAATTTGGCGGTCGACCTCCTCAAGCTTTGAAAGTACGGTCCTTATTTTTTGAATATTTTCCCTTCTTTCAGAATCTTCATAAGGATCTTCCATGCTTTGTAAATTTTCATAGTCCTCAATACTTGCTTCTTTTTTTCGTCTTGAGTGATCAATTATGAGATTTCTGGCGATTGTGAAGAGAAAGGCTTGTATAGACCATTGACCGTCTGTCTTAAAATCTTTTAGCTTTTTGTATGCCTTCACAAAACTTTCCTGACAAATATCCTTCGCAAGCTCCTCATTTTTTAAATTGATCTTGCAATACCTGAAGATCTTTTGAAAATACTTTTGGTAGAGCAGTCCAAAAGCATCCTTTTCTCCTCTTTGTGCCCTTTCTACTAAATCTTTGTCTTCCATTGGGCACTTATGGTATCACTATTTATTTAAACGTTCAAATCGGCAAAATGTAACAAATCAAATTGTGCATCGTTTAAATCCGTAGACATGAAAAAATTAACATTTCTGACACTCGCACTCATCATTCTTTTTTCAGCACACCAAGTAAATGCTGTAAGTGACAAGGCAAATGGTAATGCAAATAATAATCCATCTGTTGAAAGACGTAACGAAAATTCCCACAAAAATGAAATCGAAATTGAGCAAGATGAAGTTGAGGATATTGATGACGACGACATAATTGTTTCTCCCTCGGTAACATCTACAGAAATAAATGATGACGAGGAGGATGATTGTGACGAAGGCGGCGAATGGAAAAATCATGGTCAATATGTGTCATGTATAGCCAAAACAAGATCCGGAGGGCATGAAGTAAGTGAAGCGGCAAGATCCTCAATCGGTAAAAAAAGTAAAACAACAGTAACACCAAGCGTATCGCCTTCGGTCTCTCCAACGGTAGATCCTTCAGTTACTCTGTCCCCAACTCCAACTGACGATCCGAATGCTACACCAAGCCCTACATTGACCGAAACCCCAACTCCTACCCCAGCAGAGGGACTTAGCGAACAAATGGGAGGACTTATCTCAGTTCTTGAGAATTTGATAAATACCCTCAAAAACATTTTCAACCTCTAGATATCACATTTGATTCCTTGGCCTTCACGATTTAAAATACTTCAATGGATAAAGATAGAGGACTTGTGCCATACTCGGAAAGCATAGTTGTTCCTACGTGGATAAAAGTAAATATTGGTCAATTCTCGCAACAGCTCGGTACTGAAGTTGCGATGCGGGAGGTAGACTCTGAAGATTTTCAAAATGTGCTTTTTGAGCTTGGGTTTCAGATGATCGGGATGGGTGAGCGTGAACGGATGGCTTTAAGAACCGGTACTGGGTATGAGGAAAATATTGACTTTTTCGATCCTAAATTTACCATACGAAAACCGGGATATAAAATTAACGAAATGCCAAAATTGGCAACTCTTTTTTTGGACGAAAAAAGGTTGAATCTAGCGCGCCCAATTGCTCAAACCCGCGACGAATTGCAGATTTTAGGAGGACGAATGTTAAATGTCGGATTGTATGTAGCGGAGGAGATGAGAATAAATGGAAAAAAGCTACTTTATTATACAGAGAATGATGTAATTGGGATGGATTTGGATTTAACAACACGTAATCTCACAAAAATGAGAATTCAAAAACACCTTGAAAGCCTTGATAAGAATAATGCGAGTTGAGATTTTCACAGTAATTTAATTTAGTGGTGTGAGTTATAACTAAAGTTACGTCTGTGGTACAATTAGTTCTATTCCATGAAAAAAATAATACTTTCCCTTGGAATTCTTTTGGCTGTTGGTATCATATTATTTATTTTGATAAATAATGCCAAATCCAACACGTCCGCTTTTGACAAGCAAGAACAAGCAATTGCCTCGGTAACTCCAATGCCTTTTGAAGAGCTGACAATTCCCGCTCTTCGCCGGAGGAATTATTCAAGTGAGCTTGGAGAGCTGACGACTGTTTCTTCAAATTCCGAATACACTTCCTATAGCACAAATTACACGTCTGATGGTCTCAAAATTAATGGTCAACTTACAATTCCCAAAGGCGATAGACCCATTTCTGGGTGGGGTGCAATTGTTTTTGTACACGGATATATTCCTCCCTCTACATACCAAACATTTCAAAATTACTCATCTTATGTAGATTATCTCGCTAGGCATGGGTTTGTTGTATTTAAAATAGATCTTCGGGGACACGGTGAGTCGGAGGGTGAGCCGGGTGGAGCGTATTATTCTGCCGATTACATAATAGATGTTCTTAGTGCCCGTACTGCCCTGCAGCGTACAGATTTTGTTGATCCGGAAAAAATTGGACTTTGGGGGCACAGTATGGCCGGAAACGTAGTTTTGAGAAGTATGGCTGTTATGCCCGAAATTCCGGCAGGTGTCATTTGGGGAGGGGCTGTTTTTACTTATGATGATTGGAAAAAATACGGAATAGACGACGGAAGTTATCAGCCTCCAACTGATGCGACAAATAGGCAAAGAAGAAGGCAGCAGCTTTTGGAAAAGTACGGGCAATTTGATAAAGAAAGTCCATTTTGGAGTAAATTTGCCGCTACAAATTATATCAATGATATAAAAGGAGCAATTCAGCTAGCTCACGCAATTGATGATAATGTGGTTAACATTGGGTATAGTAGGGACTTAAATACACTTCTTGATAGTACTCCAGTTGTCCATGAGCTAAAAGAATATCCGTCAGGGGGACATAATTTTACCGGGGAAACTTTTAATCAGGCAATGCAGAGCTCCGTAGACTTTTTTTCACAAACCCTAAAGTAGGCTTTACATACAAAAAGGTCCGCTTGTGAGCAGACCTTTTTGTTTTTTTTGGTCATTTTGTTTTGTATACAAACTTCCTCAAGTGTTTGAGTTTCCTCAAAACTAAAATCCGCTTATTTCTAACAAAATGTCCGACTAACAGTAATATGTCTACAATGTCAGCTTTCTAGATCACCGCATCTTTAACATATAGTCCTTTCTTCAAATCGGATCCAATTCTTCAGATCGGACTATATTAACCGTAAAACTTTTTCACACATTTGTCAAGGATCGAAAACACATAGGAGTTTTTTCTAAGCTAATCCCACAATTTATAGGTAGGTTTTGACATGGAAGAGATGGATTTTTTCAATCTAACCTTTTTTGCGTGAATTTACTTATTTACAAAAAGAATGGCATTGGGGATATTTCTTCCCGGTCCGGCCTTGTATCCACCGGACCAAAGGGCGGTTGATCCTCCCGAATCAAGATTTAGAGCGTTTTCCATCCCCATCACTTTGAGAACCTGCGCCGCTTCGGCAACGGTTACATTTCTGACAACTCCTATGTAGACAGTATTGCCCTTGTTTGCGACAAAAGACCTGTTGCCACGGCTTCCTTTTTTTGGGTCACCGTCTCCTCCAAAGGTGACGTTGCCTCCTGAAAGTAATAATGGCTGATTGGCAAGAACTCCGTCGACTCCTGTATCCCGTCCCCATTGAAGCGATTGTCCGACAAACCGTACCCATCCGCCCCCAAAAATGACCGCAGGAACCGTACTATAAACGTTGTTATCGGAATTATGGTAATGTTTGTTTTTTCCCATGGCCAAAGTGTCAAATGTATTTGTTTTGCCTGCGCACGAAGGGTATTCAGCGGGACAAAAGTAAGAACCGTTGATGCCCGCGTACGCACCGTTACGGGAGATATACGTTCCTAGTGGGAGGGTGGGGCAATTGTCTCGACAATCAGAGTCCGATGCAGTGTCAACAATTACCCGCGTGGTTGAGAGGTTTCCCGCAACGATATCAACAAGATATGAGCTTCCCAATGCATCAACCCGCTGCCTGCTGTATCCTGAGCCCGGTGGTGCGTTGTTGACGGGTAGAGTGCTAACGTCAATAGCGATGCCGTTACTGCCCGTTGGGGGAAGAAGTGCAATTCTTGTTTTTTCAACATCGGCTTTCAACTTTACGCTCTCTGCGCTCCCCGAAGCATAATTTTTCTCTGAAAGTAATTTGAGTATTTTAGCAAACCTCTTTTTATAGTCGGGTAGCTCTTTTGCTGATGATGGCAGATCAGTCATTTGCTCATATGCAATGAGTGTATCTTTGTATGTTTTTTCAATTTCTTTTATATTGCTCTCAAGATCATTATTTCTTTTTATTTGATCAGTGTTTTTAAGAGTTTCAAAATCTGTTTTTAGGCGTTTTACTTCTTCAGAGAGGTTTGTACCGGCTTTCAGGCTTGCGGTTAGTTCTTTTTCGGTAGAAGAAAGCTCAAGAACAACAAAGATTGTTGCGATAGAGATGAGGAAGAGAAAAAAAATAAGAAGGTGGCTGCGTTTTAGCGCTTTTAATTTGGCAAATCCCGCAAGGCCCCGAATTCTGAGTAGGAATTTTTGCATTCTATTCAAAGCTAAATTTTATGAAAGTGCAGTTGTCTCCGACCTCTGGCTTTGCCGGATAAAATGTACCAAGCTTTATCTGGTCTCCTTTTTGAGATGAAACGATGGGGGTAGGGGCAGGAGCTGGTTGACTTGTGTTGCTGCCAAGGCTAAAGAGGTTGGCGAAGAAATTTATTACATTATCAAAAAATGATGAGCTTGCTTGATTTTGAACAGCCAAAACATTTCTGTTAGCTCGATTCAACGGAATAGCTGACACGCTTTTTGAGCAGTTGAGTTTTGCCTGAATACGGTAGGTGGCGGATTTATCGATTCCCGGGTCAAGAGTGAATTTCCATACACCTTGATACCGGTGAAGTGTTGGCTCGTTGACGGTAAGGGTTGTTGGAATGGCGGGTGATTGGTCGATGAGATCAACAGTTGTGCCTCCTGAACTTTTGTAAAGGAAGAAATTCATTGACGGAATTCTTGCGTAGAGTGTTTCTACTCCCTCAACTTTTCCGTACGCGGTGATCATTGATTCCTGTCCTATACCAAGACTATTTGCCTCAATTCCATCACATTTACACATATCCTCAGAAAATGGATAGGGAGTAGGGGTAGGTGTCGGTGTGCTCGTAGGGATAGGTGTTGCCGTAGGTCTTGGTGTTGCTGTGGGAATGGGTGTAGGGGTTCTGGTGGGGGTTGGAGTACGGGTCGGGGCGGAGGTCGCTGTCGGAGCAGGAGTACTGGTTGGCTTTGGCGTACTGGTGGGAGCAGCGGTTGGCGCAACTTGGCAAGTATAGCCCCCTCCGGAACCAGACAAACAACTAGGACAACCGATTGGGCATTGAGTAACTCCCGGAGTGCACAGGTCCCCGCACGAAGGACCTGGTGGTACAACGGGTGGAGGCTCTGAATATGGTGGGGGTCCACCCGTATCTTCTGGGCAGAGTTGAGCACAAGAAGAACATGTTGTGAGCTGGCCTGGGTTGCTGCAATTTTCGTGACATGATGTATAGGTGCAACTGTAAACACAGCAAGGAGGTCCATAATAACCGCTATTATTACCCGAGCACTCCTGAGCATAAGAGGTTTGTTTTACCAGAAAAAAAGAAGCAAGCGAAATTAAAAAAAATAATACTTTAATTCTCATATTCATAGAGCAGATTTAATAAGTATAGCGTGTATGCGCTGTCGGTTAGGGTTACTATTTTTTCCGAAGCTTCATCCTCAATCGCATTACTAAATTTAGTACCTCCTTCTCCATATATCTTTTTATTTCTGGGACCGTCATAGAAAGTTTGTATAAAAAGTTTCATTAGCCCTTGAGCTTTTTCAAGGTGGACAGGGTCATTAGTCGAATTGTATAGCAATATGTAGCTTTCTATACAAGGTTGTATTTCTGAGGGGACCATGATCTGGGAAAAATTTTCTCTTAGCTTTCCATTTTCCAAAAAAGTAATTGTATTCGAGAATTTTTTATCAGTCGCTAAAGCGTTCTCTATGGAGGCAAGAGCCAACCAGCAGCTACCCACCTTGAAGTGTGTTTTTGAGCTAAAATATATATTTTGTGTAGACTTTTGAAGTAATGAGCTTGATTCTAATAATCTTCTTTGAGCAACTATCAAGTGCTGGGGATCATTTGTTATTCCGTTCAACTTCACATTTTCTCTTGCTTCGATTGCTGAAAGCATCGGATTACTTGTTGCGGGAGAAGATAATAGTTCCTTTGATTGAAGAGTTAGAAACTGGCGTAGTTCGGTGCCTTTAACAGTGTTATATATGATTGACGGCTGAATAAGAATTCTATTGCATTGTTTTCTGTCTTTTTCACAATATGCCTGTAAATTTTTAAGATCCGTCAGTGCTTCATCCAGAAGAGACGAATCATCCAGGATCTTGCTGGCCGAATATAATCCCAAAGCCCCCCAAGTATTTGTTGTTTCAAACATATTTATTCCTCCAAAAGGGCAGTCCTTGGAACTGCTCTCACTTGGGCACTGCTCTTCAAAATGTGAGACATAATTATAAAATCCGTCAGGCCGTTTTTGAGACTTGATATATATGGAAATTTCCCTTGCTATTTCCTTAATTTCCTCTTTCCCAATTTGAGTAGTTGCAGGCGCCGAGATTTTAGGTATTTCTTTTTTGGCTGGTTTTATGCTCAAAAATATAATGACTCCCGTAAGAAGTGTAAGAAGTAAAACAGCAGTAATAACGATTGCCTTTTTTGAAAACTTCTTTCCCTGCGCATTGGTGACTGCGGGGGTGGGTGGTAGATTGGGTGTCTCAGAAGCTTGTTCGTTCTCCATGCTTATACTATATATAGAGATTGTATTTGAAGTCAACACGTACATCTTGCTTGTTTGGCCTGTGTGAAGCAAATATGCAAAATAATTACACTTCACTTCGTAAAAAATCCTGGTAGGGTAAAATCGTTAGTGTGATGACGTTTCTGGTAGAATACAGGTATGGATACTGCAATTAAAGAAAGAATTAAAAACTTTTTTTCTCCATACAAGACGCAGTTTTACAAAAAAGGTGAAATTTTAGTGCGGGCAGATGATCCACCCTCTGGCGTTTTTTACTTGAAAGCAGGAACGGTCAAGATGTATGCGATTTCAAGAAAGGGGGACGAGTTAATTATAAATGTATTCAAGCCATTCTCATTTTTTCCCATGTCGTGGGCTGTCAATAATACGCCTAATAATTATTATTTTGAAGCGATGACTGCTGTTGAAGTAATAAAAGCACCACGTGAAAAAGTTGTTGAATTTGTAAAGTCCGATCCGGTCGTTATGTATGACTTATTATGCAGGGTATTTCGCGGAACCGATGGACTTTTGGCTCGCATGAGTTATCTTATGGCGGGAAATGCGTATTTACGACTGATTGCAGAAATCCTTATTCAGGCCAAGAGATTTGGAAAAACGGAGGGAAAGCACGTTGAATTTAAAGTTAGTGAAAAGGATCTGGCTGCATTTTCAGGACTAACTAGGGAAACTGTGAGTAGGGAGATGAAACTTCTTAAAGATAAAGAACTTGTCGCTTTTGATACGGGAGGAATAATTATAAAAAATATCGAATTACTGGAAAATGAGCTTGAAGGGGGAGTCTAGGGTGCGGTATTTGTGATGCGCTCATGGGTTGGAATTATCCTATTTCTTTTGTCCTTTATCGTCGGAAGACCGGTTGGTAATAAGTAGCCTTGCCATTTTCCGGATCCTACAAATAACTCAAGATGTTCAAGATCGGTAAATTTAGGCTCGTCTTCGACTTTGTATAGGCGGAATTTTCCAATGGACAAAATGTTATTTTTTTGGTGAACTTTTTCCGATTCAACCAGAATTTCACCTATCCCCTGGGCATCAATCCACGCAAACGACCTTTTTTTGGAATTTTCCAATAGTAAGACTTTTGTATTTTTTTTCGTATCAAAAAGGGTATAGGTTCCCTCCAGAATTAGTTGGATCATGTATGTACGATATACGAATGTACCGGTATGATCCATGATTGATATCAAAGAGGTATATTGATCAAGATCACTGCTTCCTGTTATGCTTTAATTACAGAATTTAATATGGATCGCTCACAGAATTTTATATTGTGGTTTGACGAGATTTCAAAGGATGATATTCCTCTTGTTGGTGGGAAAAATGCCAATCTCGGCGAAATGTACCAAAATCTTACAAATGCGCAAAGTGAAATTTTCCCTGAAGAAAGGGTAAAAGTGCCATTCGGATTTTCCGTGACTGCGTATTCTTACCGGTATTTTATCGAGAAAAACGGACTTGACGGCAAAATCCGTGAAGCGCTTGCGGGGCTTAATACTCAGGATATAAAAAGTCTCGAGGAGGCGGGGCGTAGAATCCGTGATCTTATTATACAGTCGCCTTTTCCGGATGATCTGCAAAATGCCATCAATGAGGCGTATAGACAGCTGCCTAAAAGAATAGGATTAGACGGACAAGAGGTAGACGTTGCGGTCAGAAGTTCTGCAACAGCAGAGGATTTGCCCGACGCTTCCTTTGCAGGTCAGCAGGAATCATATCTTAATATCAAGGGAGAGCATGCTTTGGCCGATGCTATTAGAAAAGCTTTTGCGTCTCTTTTTACCAACCGTGCAATTTCATACCGTGTTGATCAGCATTTTGATCACTTCAAAGTCGCATTGTCGGTTGCTGTTCAGAAAATGGTGCGTTCCGACAGGGGTGCAAGCGGAGTTATGTTCACTCTAGATTCGGATAGCGGATTTAGAGATTTGGTTCTTATTAATGGTTCGTGGGGACTGGGGGAGTATGTTGTAAAGGGGATTGTTACTCCCGACGAATTTATGGTTTTTAAACCAACGCTCAAAAAGGGTTTTGGGTCTATTATCAGTAAGAGGCTTGGATCGAAAGAAAAAAAACTTATATACGCAACTGAGGGGACGAGTCCGACAAAAGATATTGTGGTTAGTCTAAATGAACGGCAGATGTTTGTTCTGACCGATGAGCAGGTATTGCGTCTTTCGAAATGGGGAGTATTGATAGAGGAGCACTATCAAAAACCCATGGATATAGAGTGGGCATACGATGGGGAGACTAATGAGCTTTTTATTGTACAGGCGCGGCCCGAAACAGTCCAAGCAAGAAAAGATGCGCTAAAGCTAGAGGAGTATGTCTTGGAAGAACAGGGGACAATTTTGGCAAAAGGAGCATCGGTTGGTCGGAAAATCGGACAGGGCGTTGCGCGTTTTATCAAAGACCCTTCCCAGTTATCAGATTTTCAGCCGGGAGAAGTTTTGCTTGCTGAGATAACAGATCCTGATTGGGAGCCTGTCATGAAAATTGCAAGTGCAATTGTCACTAATTCGGGAGGACGGACCTCTCACGCGGCAATTGTCTCCCGTGAGCTTGGGATACCTGCAATTGTCGGATGCGGGAACGCCACAAGCAATGTCCCGACAGGACAGGAAATTACCGTCAGTTGTGCGGATGGAGACGAAGGTCATGTGTACCAGGGACTTTTGAAATACCGGGTTGATTCAACGGATCTGACAGGATTTGAGCTTCCCAAAACTCCTATAAAAATGATTATTGCCGATCCCGAGCTTGTCTTTAATTACTGCTCAATTCCAAATAAGGGGGTTGGTCTTGCTCGCGAGGAATTTATAATTTCGAATTACATAAAAATTCATCCGAATGCTCTTCTTGACTACGATACTCTTTCCGATCAGGATGTAAAGCGGCAAATAGACGAGCTGACGGTAGGGTACGCGAATAAAGTTGACTACTACGTGGATAAGCTTTCTTATGGAATTGCAATTATTGCCTCTGCCTTTTACCCACACGAAGTATTGCTTCGCTTTTCCGACTTTAAATCCAATGAATACGCAGGGCTAATTGGCGGCAAACTTTACGAGCCGCATGAGGAAAATCCCATGATAGGATGGCGGGGAGCTTCGCGTTATACTGATGAAAAATTTTCAAAAGCATTTGCTTTAGAGTGCCGGGCTGTTGAAAGAGTAAGAAGTATGGGGCTTTACAATTTACAGGTTATGATACCATTCTGCCGGACACCTGAGGAGGGGAGAAAAGTTATTGAGGAGATGGGGAAAAACGGTCTTTGGCATGACAAGGCTGCCAACCTTTCGTCTCAAGGAGAGCTTGATGAAAAGCTTCATATTTGGGTTATGGCTGAGGTACCCTCAAATATTTTACTCGTTGATGAATTCGCAGACATATTTGACGGTTTTTCGATAGGCTCAAATGACCTGACACAATTGTCTTTGGGACTTGACCGGGATTCAAAATTGATTGCTCATATCGGCAATGAAAATAGCCCAGCCGTGCATTCACTTATTTCAACGCTTATTAAAAGGGCACACGAAAAAGGGCTTAAGGTAGGTATTTGCGGTCAAGGGCCATCTGATTTTCCTGACTTTGCGGAATTTTTAGTGCGCGAGGGAGTGGATTCGATATCTCTCAATCCCGATACCGTTCTTAAGACCGCACTTCGCATAAAAGAAGTCGAGCAATCTCTCCAAAATTCTTCATAAGTTGATATCTGTCACCGTTAAAATATGATCTACCTCACAGCAATAAGGGGTGTAACGGCGTAAACTATTGGCATGATAGAACTATTGCAAATGATAAAGGAGGAGCTACGCAAAATTTCAAAGAATTTTAGATTGGCAGTTATGCTTTATTCAATGCCGATACGATAGGGAGGTGGAAATATGTTAATAAAAGACCTAAAAGAAGAAGCGAAAGAAAATAATAACTTCCGAAAAGTACTAATGACGGGCACAAATTCTCAGGTGGTTATAATGTCAATTCCTGTTGGTGGAGATATAGGAGAAGAGGTGCATCCTAATATAGATCAATTTTTTTATTTTGTGAAAGGAGATGGAGAAGCTGTTTTGGATGGGGAGACTACACAATTTGAAAAGCACGATGCCGTTTTTGTACGAGCCGGGACAATGCACAATATCAAAAATACCGGAGATGAGGATCTTAAACTTTTTACTGTTTATGCCCCGCCCGCACATCCCGACGGAACGATACATAGGACTAAAGAGGAAGCTGCGGAATAAATCCTACGACAAAGTTTTATAAGAGAATTTTTGAAAATCATTTTTTGTGAGTTTTGCGAAAGATTGACTGAAATCACTGATAAAAAGTAACCCATGGTATATATTAGTGGCATATGAATGACAAAGTTTATATGCAGCTTAAAAAATATTGGGTTTATCTACATCCCGTAACAAAAGCGTTAACTTTTATTGAATTTAATTCGGGGAGATTGAGAAAATGGCTGCGAAAAAAAACCCGGAGAATTACATTGCACCACATACTTACTTTGATGTTGGCAAGTTTTGTTTTTGCGTTTCTCAGTGTCTATACTTATGATGTTTTTAAAAATGACTTGGAAGTGTGGGGGAGTGCGGGTGGATTTTTATTTTATTTCATGCCAAGCATCACTTTGTTAATATTAATGCATATAAGCCGGAAAAACAGAAATCTTGGAGGACTGTTATTTATACTTGTCTCGTATGGTTTGTTTTTCCCATATAATGTGTCTATTGGACTAATAGTTTCGCTGTTATTACTTTTAACAGGACTTATGTATTTGACGGATCATAAAATTAGACGGAAAAATTATCCGAGACATAAAAGAAATTTATATATATAAAAATTTAGATGGTGAATAAAAAAAAATTATTAATTTTTGCTTGGTTTTGTGCTTTGGGTGGGATGCTTATGAGTCTTTATTTTAGCGATATTATGAAGCTTGTTCCCTGCGTTCTTTGTTGGTATCAGCGCGTTATGCTTTATCCGTTGGTTGTAATTATCCCGATTGGAATATTGAAAAATGATAAAAATATTCCATTTTACGTACTGCCTTTTAGTGTCATCGGAATGATAATTGCTCTCTACCACAATTTGCTGTATTACGGTGTGATCCCGGAGGCAATTGCTCCATGTACCTTTGGAGTTTCTTGCACAACAAAACTAATTGAGTTATTTGGTTTTGTAACAATTCCTATGATGTCACTTATTGCTTTTAGTGTGATAACCATTAGCATGTCAGCATACATAAGAATGCGAAAATGATTGGAGGTGAGGTAGATGAAAGAAAATAACGAAGAGTCATTTAAAGTAAACGGTGAAAGCCTACTTCAGAAAGTCAAAGAGCTCATTGCCGAGGGAAATGTCAGAAAAATTACGATAAAAGATAAAAAAGGTAAAGTTCTTGTCGTATTTCCTCTAACGATAGGAGTGGTGGGAGCAGTTGTCGCACCGGTTCTTGCAGCCGTAGGAGCATTAGCATCGCTTATTGGTGAGTGTACCATTTCTGTTGAAAGAAAGAAAAAGTAGTCAATGTTGCAAATCTGATATACTCAAATTAATGACAAATTTGGACTACAAAGAAAAACTGCTGGGAGTAATCAGAAAGGACGAGGATCATAAAATTATCGTCACACACATTACTATCCGTCAGAGTATATTTTTCTTAGTTTTGCGTCTTCTTACAATCGAAGCTATAGCAACGACGGCTGTTATTGTGTTTCATACATTATTATTTACCCCGCAAATAAGTGACAGAATTGGGAGCAATATTGCTCTATTTAATATTCCCGTTTTTATACTTCTCGTTCTTATCAAAACTTCATTTGTTATTTTTGTGATTGCTCAGTGGCTCAATGAATATTATGAAATAACAGCCAAAGAAGTTATCTACAGAAGGGGGCTAATTTTAAGACGTGAAGAGCAGCATAAATTGGCTCACATCGGATCCGTCAGACTTGAGCAAGGATTTCTGGGAAGAATCTTTAATTACGGGACACTAAAATTATTTAACTGGACAATTGAAAGAGATGTAGTAATGTACCTGATACACAACCCCAGAAAATACCAAAATATTCTTGATGAATTGATCCCCGAAGCCGACAAGTCAAAAAAAGTATTCCGCGAACACATACTTGAACCCGAAGACGACTCTTTATAGCTGGCAGTAACTTCTTTTTTATGCGTTGGTGATATACATCACAGCAATTTTTCAACCTGTAGAGTATATTGCAGTTGATGAAGGATATAAATTATAAAAGAATACTTTTTCCTACAGATGGTTCTCAACTTTCATTAATTGCATTGCCCCATGTCGTTTCATTGGCAAATGCTTTTGATTCGGAAGTGGTACTGCTTCATGTAGTCAATTCCATCGGTCGGGAAATAGCTTTTTATGCGGCTCCCGGAATGTATCCGGTAGGACTTGGTGAGGCAGCGGTTGATATTGTTAAAGAAAATAAGCGCTTGGCTAAGAAAAAGCTGGAAGTCGTAAGGGATAAGTTAGTTGCAGGAGGAGTCAAGAAAAATATTTTACAGGTCCAGGAAGGCGCTGCAGAAAATAACATTATTGAAACTATAAAAAAAGAAAAATGTGACTTGGTGGTAATGACTTCTCATGGCCGCTCCGGTTTTGAAAGAGCAATTGTCGGATCCGTTACAGACCATGTTATGCGTCATGCCACCTGTCCCGTACTTGTTGTAAGACCTGTTAAAGCATAAATAATATGTATTTTAAAAATAGAACTGAAGCGGGAGAAATGCTCGCACAAAAACTTGGTAAGTATGCAAATCGAGATGTTGTTGTGTATGCCCTTCCTAGGGGTGGAGTTGTAACTGCTGTTGAAATTGCAAAACACCTTCACGCTCCGCTTGAGGTAGTAATTACAAGAAAAATTGGGCATCCCACCAATCCTGAATATGCAATTGCCGCCATTTCTGAAAATGGTCATATGGTAACCAATCGGAGTGAATTGGCGTCAATTGAAGAGGATTTTTTGCAGAAAGAAATTGAAAAACAGCGTGAGGAAATAAAGCGCAGAAAGGAAATGTACTTAGGAGGACGAGAAATTATTTCTACAGATGGAAAAATTGCCATTCTTGTTGATGATGGTGTAGCAACTGGCTTGACACTTCGAGTAGGAATCATTGAGTTAAGGCACCGCAATCCAAAAAAAATTGTCATTGCTGTGCCGATTGTTTCAAAGTCAACAGCTGACGTTTTGAAAAATGAGATTGATGAATTGATTGCGCTTGAAATACCTTCCGATGATGTGTTTTTGAGTTCGGTTGGGGACTATTACGAAAATTTCAAGCAAGTTGAAGATAGCGAAGTAATAGAAATTCTTGATGCCCATCGAATGTGGTTGAAAAGCACAAGGGTGTTAAGAGTTGCAAGATAATAATTGGAGATTAAATATATGAAATGTCCAAAATGTGAAGAAGGAACAATTAAAAAAGTAGCTTTTAAGAAAAGCGAAAGGCTTGGATATCTGTGTGATTTCTGCGGAACAGCGTGGATGGGAGATGAAAATGTAGGTGTTAATACCGGTCATCCTTTTGATGCTGTAAGCCAGGGTGACGTTTTGGAATATACGCTTGAGGAAAGTGAAGAGGAGGATCAAGAGCACAGAGACGTGATGTATCACGAAAATAAATGACTATGGAAAATACTAAATATCTGGTTTTGTTAGTTGATAGAAAAAGGGCGCGGATGTTCACACTGGCTAATGGCACAGTGGAAAGGCATCTGGAGCTTTCCAATGACGAAGCACCATCTAGAGTAAAGCATGGTGATGATACTTGGGATGCGCAAGACAAGATCTTCCGGCATATCGAAGACCATCTGCATAGACACTTGGAGCATGTTGCGAAAGAGGCGTTGGGTTTTGTAAAAAAAGAAAAAATTACCGGTGTTCTTATAGGTGGCCACCGTCCATTATTTTCAAAAATTGAAAAACAACT
>JAUSNA010000062.1 GCA_030645455.1 Candidatus Levyibacteriota bacterium
ATCGTTAAGGGACGCTTTTTTTTCCGCCAACTCTCTTTCACTCTCTCTGATTTGTCGTCTCAGTGAATCAATCCTATCAAAAGACGTTGTGTCTCCTAGTTGTGGCTGACTAGCCTCGAGGGATCGCAGCTTAGCCTCTGCGCTATCTCTTCTTGTGGTAGCCGACCTAAGCTGGGATTGCCATGTTTCAATTAATCGTTCGTTGGGGCCAACTTTTCTGGTTTCCTCCCTGAGAAGTTCCTTATAATGTTCAAGTTCCTCGGCATTGCCCGCTTCCTGCGCTGCGGCAATTCTTGAGTTATAGTCATTAATAAAATCTTGATTTGGAGGAGTTTTTTCACGTTCATCTCGGATTTTTTTAGTATAGTCGTTTACCGTGTCTTGTTCTGTGTTTAGGGTCGCATGTGCAGCAGCCAGAGCGACGGGTGTTTCGCTTGTCGGCATGGTAATTGTCTGATTAGTTTGTCTTTCGAGTTTATCAACTTGCACTCTTAGTTCATCTATGTGTCCTTGAATATTAATAATATCTTCCTGTGGAGCAGTTCCTTGGGTTTTAAGGTCTTCCATTTTTCGGTAAAGAGTTCCCTCAAACCCATTTTCACCTTTTTCGTATGAGCGTAATTCAATCTTTACTCTATTAAGTCTATCTTGGGCGTGGGTTGCTTTCGTTTCTTCCTCGTTAAGCTCGGCTTCTGCATCTTTCCATGCCTGGTATGCATCCAAGAATGAGGAGTCGAGCTCTCCGTCGCGGGCGTGATCGTTTACAATTGATTTTAGCTTTGGAAGAAATGCAGGGCTTTGTATGAGCTCAGTAATAAATGTATTGAGGTTGCCTTTTTCTGATAAATCTTTTGATATAGCGGCATTTGATTGTAGGCGTTCTTTTACAATATCCCGAATCCGGTCTTGCTTGCCTGCATCCAAGGCACCAAAGCCTTTGTCAGACAATTCTTCCAGAAGAGTTATCTCTTCCTTTAACTCATCTACAAGATTTTGTTCTGATCTGCCTGATGCATCAGTTACAGAATCTACTTTAACTTCTCCCGTTGTATCGTCTATCTTTGTGCCAAAATTGTTAAGAACTTGTCTTAATTTATCATTTTGAAGAGGGGATTCGGCTTCAAGCTTCGTAAGGCTTTCCTGATAAAAGCCTTTTGCGGTTTTTTTCCTTACTTCGTTGTAGAGTGCCCCCTTGAGGTCTGTAATGTCGGTGAGCTTGTCTCCGGCGACTGCATGACCAACAAGTTCTTGGGGTGTTGCTATAGACATATTATTGAATCCCTCCCTGTTGTTGTTCTTGAGGTGTATTTTGTCTTATTGCGTTAAGTGCCTCTTCAACCTTATTCAATTGAGCTATGTCTTCAGTTCTTTGGGTTTCTTCCTGTTCGGAACTCTTAGCATCGGCATCGGCAACTCCTAGCTCTGGGGTGTTGGCGTCTGACTGGGAAATAAATAGTTGCTCAAAAATCTTCCATTTCTCTGCGACCTCAGTTAGTAGGAGTGTGGCCTCCTCATCTGTGACAATTTGGTTTAACCGATCCTGAAGGTAGCCCGCTATTTGTGCCGCGTCGGATTCTGCTATCTGGCCGTTTTGCAGTGCTTCAGTGAGACGGTTTGTGAGAGATATTGCAACTTTATCACGATAGGTTAAGAAGGCATTTTGATCCATATTCTCATTGAAGCATACTGGCTATTTAAATTCAAGGAAAGCTTAGATCGTGGGGTTTTTGATTTGGTCAACGCCTGTAAGTGCTGATATCAAGCTTACAATAAAAAAGGAAAGAAAGATAATGATAAGGCCTATTATGGCATATGTCACCGTCTTTTTGGCTCCATCAATCTTTTGTTGATCTCCTTTGGAGGTAATATACATGATTCCTGCATAAATAATCAAAAAGAGTGCAACGATACCTGCAAATACAAGAGCTGCATTGACAACGTTCTTTATGATGATAGGAATGCATGCAAGGGTTGCGACATCGCCATTTTCAAGACAGGCTGTCCACATAGATTATTTGAAGTCTGCAATGTTTGGTAATTTTAGACTGAAGAGGCTCAAACCGAAGAGTCCAAGCACCAAGTTGAGTATGAAGAATGCAAGAAAGACAATTATAAGTCCAATAACTGCAGCGATAATCTGATTGCGGGCAGCTTCAACGCCTCCCTTATCTCCACCGGAGGTGATCCATTTAATGCCTCCCCAGATAAGGAAGAACAGGGCGATAAGAACCGCTATGATAAAAGCGATAGTTATGACAAATCCCAAAACGGCGCCAAGGTCATTAAATCCGCAAAGAACGCTAAATTGTCCTGCTTTAGGACATGGGTTGAGATTGTCGTTTGTCGCTTGTGCAAATACTTGGGGGGCACTCATGAGAAGTGCCGGAAAAGCTGAGGCAAAACCTAGTATTTTTTTCATTACTTCTTATTGTTATCAGGTTTAAAAATGAATGTCAAGAGGCGGGCGGTGTATGGCAATATTAAAGTGACACATTAAAGATATCTATTTTGAAGAATGAACCCATGAGGGAGACGAGAAAAAATGATAAGAATGCGATGAGTAGGCCAACGATAGCGTAAATAATTGTCTTTCTTGCACTTTCGACTTTTGTTTTATCGCCCTCGGAGGTGATCCAATTGAGCCCTCCGTATACTAGAAAAGCAAGAGCTAGAAGGACGCAGACTACCAATAAAATCGTTACGCCAAATCCGATTATTTTGCCGCCGTCTCCCGAAAGTCCTCCCGTGGGAACACCCGAAGGTGCCTGGATTTCTTGGCTTGTTCCGTCAGGACCGGGAATTTTAATGGATAAAAGTTTATTCATAGAAAATTAACTAAAACCGGGAATTTTCAAAATATCCCCAGCTATTACTGATAGTATCACAAGAGAGAAAATAATGAAAAACAATCCAACAATTGCAGAGGTTAGTGTTTCTCGAGCGCCTTTAATTATTTCGGGATTGCCTCGGGAGATCATAAGTCTATAACCGGAGAATATTATTAGGAGAAGGGCACCGAGCCCGGCAATTGCAAGCACTATTGAAAAGAGGCGGGTAATAAACCCAACGGGAGTTAGTTGGATGGGGCCAATCGCCGTATCGATTGATTTGCAGTCGAGAGGATTAGTAACGTAGGGCATTTCTTTATTGCAGGGAAGTGGTACGGGGTTTTCTCCAGACCCATTGATAAGATTTAAAAGGTTGAATAATTTTTTTCCATCAACCCCCCTGGGGTCTAATAATGGTTTTTCGCAAAGATTTTTTTTAGGATCGGTGCCGATTGTACAGGTAATATGCATATAGGTAAAACCTCCCTGGCAATCATCGCTTCTGATGTCATTTTCGCTATTTTGCTCGTTTATCTTAAAGATATATTTTCCGGGAACGGTAAATCCTTTTTGAACAAGATCTTTGCTGTCGGCCCCAGAGTAATGCATCGTATCTTGTTGCGGGAGGGGGAATTGGAATGTGCGGGGGTTGATGGATTTATCTAGCCAGTCGCATTCCTCCTTTTTGTATCCCGGCCCTTCAAGAACTACCTGATAATTGTTTCTATTTTTTCCATCAGGTTTAATAACACTTTGTTTTATTGCAACTTCAAATTTTGTCCCGGGGACAAGGCCGGTGTTGGGAGTAATGGTAACCTCCGGCGCTCCATGATTAACATAAAATCCGGCGCGTGCAATCGCCACATAGTTATCAGCTTTATCGTAAATAGTTATGATGTGAAAGCTGCCCGCATGGAAATAGTGCTCATTTTTCGGATTACAATCACCCTTTTTATAGAGGTCGCTTTTTCCCTTGCCACAGACGGTGATAGTGTCGCCTTCGAATACATCACCAACATCGTTTAGTCTTTTCTTGACCATATCCTCGTCCTTAATTCCATTTGCCGTGAGTAGTTGTGTGAGTTTTTCTTGTGGAAGGGATGCTATTATGGGGTTGCCGATACAATAATCGTTTCTCAAACAAACTTTGTAGTCACCCGTCGAAAGATCAAGACCGGGAAATGCCACTTTTACGCTTGGGGTAAGATCAGAAATATAATTTTCTGGTTGTTCATTTGTGGGGAATTGCGGCGGGTCGGTAGTAAACGTATTGACATCCTCGACAACAGTTGTTGCGGGAGTGGCGGAGTTGGGAGTTGGTGTTTGTGCATAGAGTGGAGTACCAAACCTAAAGAAAAATGCAGTAAAAAGAAGTAGTGTGAGCAGTTTTTTCATGTGATTCTATGATACCCTAAATTTGTTGGATTGTTAAATTGTTTCATTGTTAATTTTAGCAATCATGCAATGGATAAGTGTACCAATTAGTCCGACAGCTTGTACCCTTTTCCCTTTATTGTGTGGATATATCGGGGGTTTGCCGGGTCTTGCTCAATTTTTTTTCTGAGGCGGTAAAATATTTGGTCAAGCGCCTGGTCGGTTACTCCTTCTTGTGATTTTTGATCTCCCCAAATGGACTGAATAATTTCATCTTTTGAGGTAAGGCGCTCTTTATTTTGAATAAGGAACCGTAACAGCCTAAATTCTGAAGGGGAAAGCCTGTCCGTTATCGGACTTCCTCCGACAAGCACCTCATTTCTTTCTTCGTCGTAGGTTATTTTCTCAATGCTTTCAACAGGAACAGTCGTAATATAATTGGCAAAAAGCGGGATGGTAATGCCATCCTTCCCAAACAATCCTGAGGCCGTAAGGTACGGGTGAAGGTCTGAGATATCATCATATGAAATATTTTTTTTGAGAGCTATCTGCTCTGATGGTAAAAGAGCATTCCATATTTCATATAATGCTCCCTGTATGGTTGGCCTTTTGAGAAGATATTCTTCAATATTTTCAATTCTATTTTCCTCGCTAATTATTGCCTCATATGATAGTTTTGCGATTTTTGCGTGACCTCCTGAAAGCTTTATGATTTCTTGTTTAACTTTTTCATCAAGAGATTTTCTCGCCGCTTTTTCTATATAAGAAAGCCGAAAATTCATACCCACCTCGTCAAAAAGGGTAGTGTAGATGACGTTTTCTGCAACAAGATCATGATAATCCGCAAGAAGTAGGGGATCTATCGTTTCTTCCAGGGGTCTTGTGAGTGAAAAAATACTCCCAAATCGGTATTTGGCGTGGTTTCGAAGAACCCGAAGATTTGTAAAAAATTGAGAGGTGATGGTGGGAATGAGTATGTCAAATTTATCGAATAACAAGTGAATGGTAAGTTTTTTTTCAATAGAGAGATAATCAAGGCTCTTTTTGAGAGACTGAAAAAGGATCATCTCATCGGGTACTTCAAGTCCCTCCTTTAAGTACTGGTTTATTTCTTTTGATTCTTCGGCAAATCTTCTTTCCCCCAAGGAAAATGCGAGGGAGATCAGGATAAATTTAGTAATGTCGGCAAGAGGACGTCCTTTTATTTCCGAGCAATCGATGTAGACAAAATGTAGATATTTTTCGTAT
The DNA here is from genome assembly GCA_030645455.1 of Candidatus Levyibacteriota bacterium. Taxonomy (GTDB): domain Bacteria; phylum Patescibacteriota; class Microgenomatia; order Levybacterales; family GWA1-39-11; genus JAUSNA01. The sequence goes on from JAUSNA010000062.1 coordinate 5,451, forward strand.
TCCCCAAAATTTTCAAAGCGTGCGTCTTTATTGTAGGAAAGAAGGCGAAATATATTGCTTTTTCCGCTTCCCGGAAGACCAACCAATTGTGAAGAAAGTCCTTTTTCAAGATATGGAATAAATTGCTGAATTTCCTTTTTTCGTGTCGCAGCAGGATAAAGCGAATCGAAATATTTAAGTGGTGTAAGTTGCATACTCTTAATAATACACCAATATAAGATGTTTGTGAGAGGCCTGTGAGCTTGTTATCAAGTAGAACTGGTGTCAATTTCCTAGAATTGGCATATGGAAAATGAATTGACACCAAGGACAAATGTCCCGTATCCTGTAAGAAGGAATACTATGGATGATAATGTCGAGAAAAACGAGGAGTCTTTGGATGAGGCGGTAGGAACGCCAGTTGAAAAGAGTGAGGAAGAAAAAAAGGCACAGCAGGAGAAGGAAAAGAAAGCCAAATATGTGGCGGTATCAAAAGAGCAGCAGGATAAGACCCGTAAGGCCTGGGAGGAATGGAATAAAAAAATCCAAGAGATGGGCCAACAAGTTCCGGAGCGCCACAAAGAACAAGTAGAGGGTTTTATTGAAAAGGGAATTGAGCCAAGGCATATTATGGCCGGAGGTGCATCTGACGGTGGGCCATTTGCAGCTTTTAATGCTGAAAAATATAAAGGCACAAGGCTTGAGGAGGTTGCGAATGATCTTAAGGAAGCGGGAAGAAAAGAGGAAATAACAGAGGAGAGGCTCGGGGAAATTAAAAAAAGGGTAGACACGATGACCCAATTGGGGCAGATATCGGAGGATGAAAACCAGCGGTTCAATAGCGATATCAACGAGATTATTATAAAAAATCAAAATCAGTCACCAGAATCGGGTAGTCAAGGATCGGGACCGGAAAGCACTAATGCAGTAGGCGCAGACAATTCAGTGGAGGGTCAAAAAGCACGCGACGATGTTGCTTTTAAGCTGTCTAACGAAAGGCAACTGATAAAGGACCTGGGGACCCCAGGAGTAAATGACAATGAAATACTCCAAAATATTTTCCAGCAACAAGATCATATATTGGCGGGTTTTGATAAAAAACAGTTTAACGATAAGCAGAAGGAGTTTTTGGAAATATTTGGTGATAAGGTGCCAACAATTGAGGAGAAAAAAAAGAAACTCAACGACTTTTTGGATAACGTTGTTGCTATAAGAAAGAAAAATTATCTTGAGGGAAAAGTTGAAGTGCCAAGAGAAATTGAATCCATCCAGGACCTTGCACGCTTTATCATGCAGCGTCAGGAGAGTGATCTGTATGGTCTTGGAGGAAAGTACGCACTTATTGAGCGGATAGAAAACGATAAGGGGGAGTTGGAGGAGAGATTTAGGGCCGACAATTTCTTAATTTGGGTAAGAGATCAAATTATACAACTTCATGATGATAATAGAACCGGGGAGATGCAGCCTTTGTCTCAGGTGGCTATCGAAACACAGATAAGAACAGTTTCGATATATATGATGAACCGGTTTCGCGGTCAGTATTTTAAAGACGAGCAAACGCAAGAGATCATGAATGATTTGGCGGATACGGCTGTTAATATGTGTTATCTTTTTGGTTTTTTCAGAAATATGGATCTTGCATACCAGCAGGTGATGAATAGCGATGAAGACTTGCCAAAAACAATTGTTGGGATCCATGCAAAAAATGACGTCACACATGCTGATAATTGGGCAACCTTTTTATCAATGCCGGACCGCTTCGGACAAGCAAAAAGGGACGAAAAGGGTGGCGTTATTCGCGACGAAAAGGGGAACGTTGTTTATGATAGAGATTCTCGCGTGGGGGATGCAGAGCTTGTAGCAAATGATATTTATTACAATCTTTCTGATATTAAAGAGCTAAGGGATATAGCCGGGTCAAAAGGTGCATTGGTGACTAAAGACGGGTTCAAAAGGACTTTGCTTTTACAGCAAATGGCTGCCGGAAAGAAGCATGAGTGGGACGGCGGCCCTGACACGCAGGAGGGATTTTATGATAAGGAGAAGGATAATTTTTACGTATTCAATCCGGATACTAGGAAAAAGGATTATATTTTTAACAACGACGGGTCAATTAATGAAAAGAACTATATGACATTTGTGAATTTTCACAATGCTCCCACTCCGGATAAGACTACTATGGATTTTGTAAGAGATCTAATTCGTCTTACTATTGCCGAAAAAGTAGGAATAGAGTCGGGGTTTGCCAAGGACGGGGTAGAGCTTGCTGAAAGAAAAGCAAAATATGAGAAAATAAAGTCGGAGAAAAGCCCTGATGATGCAGAAAAAGACTATAAAAGACGAGTAAATGCTGCCCGCATTAACGCCAAATTTGCGGAGTATTCATCATTCATCCAGCAGAGGCCATTAATGGTTGCTGCGAGAAATGATGTAAATAGGCGTGGGTATGACGCGTCGACCAAGCTTGATATTAATTATATTATTCGCCAGTCAGGGTCCGGAACGGCAGGTCCGATTGGAAATACAGAATTTCTTAAGCACCAAATTTTGAAAAATTTTGGGGTTGATTTTGTTGCAGGGCTAAAGACTGAGAGTAAGAGATCCCCATACGAGATATTTAGAGATATACGCCATGTCATGAATGACTCTTCACTGAGTCAGGATCAGCGGGAGGATAAAAAGACAGCACTGCTTTCCGAGCTTAGGTTCCAGGCCAATGCCGCTCTTGACTATTCCTCAAATGCTATTAAGCGTTCGTATGATATTTTCCATCAGGTCATTGATGCGCAAAGTTTGGATTTGAATAAAATTGTTACAAGAAATTTTTTGGAAGGCATTAAATATAACACAGCAGAATTTGAAAAACAGATAAAGGATGAATTTATAAAGCCGATGAGGTACGCATTTGCTTCAAATTCAGCACTTAAATACGGGCAGTTGTATAGGGGTTTTGAAAGACTGGACAAGAAGACTAATATGCCAATTTACAGAGAGAAGACTCTTGCCGATCACATGTTTGGAGATGAGGTAATGGATGACATTCGGCAAGATGCGAAAAAAAATAAATTAGACGTTGTTAAATATGATGAAAATGGCAACAAGATAGATCCCTCAACAATGACAGAGTACCAAAGATACCAGGAATTTTTGAACAGCAATGATGCAAGGGGAAGAATTGTGAAAAATATTGCCAGGGCCCGGCTTGCGGCAGAGCTTCGAAAGCACCGCAACCGGTGGGGTCCCTCAGAAAGATGGAATGCCGACATGATCAATAAATTTCTTCTCGCTCTTGAAACCATTAAGGAATATGAAAAAGATGGGAATGGGGAGATTGTGCAAACGAATAAGGGGTTTTTCTCAAAGAAGGATATTGCTTGGATAAGACAAAATAGTGGGACAGGATATAAATCAATGATATTGAAAGAAAGTATAACCAGCACTGCATCGGGGGTAGGAAAAGGGTTATTCGAAAGTTTTAAAGATTTTCTCGACAATACCTTTAAAAGTTAATTAACCGGAGTTTTGTGGGGGACTTCCACCACCGCCTTCACGTCTTCTTTTTTCATCCTCATCTGCACGGGCAAGCCCTGCATCAATAGATCTGTCAGATGCGCCACCGCCACCGCTTGAAGGTCCTTCTCCTCTTGCATCTCCTAGCGCTTCATTTACTCCCTCGGCAGCTCCTTCGCGTGCTGCTGCCTCCACACTCTCTGCGGATGGTCCTCCAAGTGTGATATTAATTCCACTTCTTCCCCCGCTGCCTCCACCATTTCCAGTCGCGCCGCTTGATGGTAGGGGTTCTGTTGATCCCTCAGTTGCTATGATCCCACTCTGAGAACCAAGGGTAGTGCGCGCTTGGTTTCGGAAGCTCTCCATTGCTTGTTTTACCTCCGGGGTGTCGTGGTCCGGAACGATTCCCTGCCTCATTGCCATTCTTCTTGCTTCAGCCTCAACTTGTGCATCTGACACAGGAGTTAGTGAAGGAGAGTGCGTAGTAGGTTGGGATGATTTGCTTCTAAATAGTCCAAACCTTTTTTTTGCTTGACTTGGCCCAGTTGCAATTGGAGAAGCTTCCGATTCGGGTTCTCCCCGCATCCTTCTTTCGTGTGCCCTTCTGGCATTCACTTTTTGTTCAATCCTTTTCCCTATGGGAGTTTTATTGAGCTTGAATGCCCTTGCAACTTTTCCTCCCACCTTCATTGTCTGGTCATCAATTGTGCTGCGCAAAATCCCTTTGCTTCCATCTCTTTTTTCACCCATTAATTCTTTCCATGCTCCTCCGATAGGTTTTGACACGTATCCTTGACCCTGTCCAATGGCTTTGCCAATGGCCGCTGTGTATTTCAACTCCGGAGCTTTCAGGGTGCTTTTAGTAATGGTTACCGCCTCCGGCATGATGAGGATGATGCCAAGTCCTAAAATGGAGGCAATAGCGTCACCGCTACTAGTGCCCGGGTTTCCAATGAGGGGCGGAACGAAGGTTCCGCTGGTGTTAAATGCCTGATCCTGCATGGTTTTTCCTATCATAAAAAGTACGACTACTGCTGGAAACGCTGCAAGGTTAGCAATAAGACTTCTTATCCAGGGGCCGACTCCTCCGGGGGCGCCGGGGAGTAATCCCCCAATTATCCAAAAAGGTGCAAAAATAACATCCAGGAAGATAAAAATGTAGGCTTTAATAAGCATGAACCATACTCTAAAAAGTGAGGTAAACACAGCAACCGAGATAATTAAGTAAGCAATTGCCATGGCAATAAGGCCTAGTATTTTTGTTCCCCCAACAAGCCCTACGATTGCTCCTATCGCCCCACCAATCAGTCCCCCAAATCCACCAAAGAGAGAGCCCCCAATAAAAGATCCGATTATTCCCGTAACAACCATTCCAATCCAGCTTCCAATACTGCCGGAGAAAAGAGAGCTTACCATTCCTCCAACCCCTTGAGCGGCGGGAGCTGCAATTCCATTAATTCCTCCAAGACTCCCCATAGCACTTACGGGATTCGTATCGATATTTGTCATTGTAGTTAACCCTTGGCTTTCAAATATATGAATAACAAGATAAATACCGACGTACATCATGTCTATCAAAAAACCAGCTATGGCATACGAGAGAGTAATAAGTACAAGTCCGATTATTATTTTTGGAATTTGGTTTTGTATTGTCATAATTGACCTTGCGTCAATGTTAACCCTGAACATGATTCCAAGTCCCAATAAAATGAAGATAAATACAAACAAAAGATACGTTAAGTTTCTAAATGTTTTCCAAATATCAAGAACCGGTGTGAGTCCGACAAAGCCGATTCCTTTCCCAAATCCGGTTACTGTTGTCCCACCGCCTTCTTCAGCCGGAAATGCTGCAAGAGAATTTTTTGTTATTCCAAAATGTGACGCTAGATACTGACCATAATGAGATGTTGAAACAGGGATATTAAATGTTCCCCCAATCATGCCACCCATAATAGAAGCAAGGCCTGCACCGTTCTCAACATACCCGATTTTTTTCGTGACAGGGTCTATTCCAAGGCACTTTTCATCAGGGTTAAGCATATCTACTCCCCCAACAAAACATGTAGCGGTTGATAGAACTTCAATAAATACATTCTGTGTGTATGTATGAAAATTTTGAGGGACGTCAGGATTGGTATTGAGGGGATATGCAGTAGTTTTTTCTTGAGGCACATCATTCGCAATAGGGACTGAGGTTTGTGCGTGAGAAGTATTAGCGAAAATGAAGAAGATGGGAAAAAATAATAGAGCAGCGAATAACTTTTTCATAACCACGGATAGCAGTCCGCAGATTTAGGCGGGCAGCAATTATCAGTATGGGGAAATCTTGTTGAAAAATCAAGATAATATGGAATTGATTAAGTTGACAATTTGAGGCGCCGAGAGTACCATATGAAAACTCATGAAGCGAGCAGTTTTCTTTGGCATTTTCTTACTTTTTACTGCATTTTTTGTCCGTTTGCCTGCCGTTTCACACGCGCAAGAAGCTGTTGTAGAGACGGATACGTTGGTTGGAATAGATATTAATGCAACAGAAAGTGCTGCAACAGGACCCGCAAGAATAAATTACGAACTTCCTTACCCCGGCATGCTTCCCGATCACCCCCTATATATATTGAAGGTAGTAAGAGATGGGATTGTTAAAATGTTGATAAATGACCCGGTAAAGCGCGCGCGCTTTAGCCTGCTTGCAGCCGAAAAGAGGATGAATGCCGGAAAAATGTTGGTAGAAAAGCAAAAGGATGGACTTGCAGTCGAAACTATTTCAAAGGCAAATAACTATCTTGACGATGCGCTAAAAGCGATCAATAGTGAGTCTTTGGAAGAAGCAGATAGTATTGGAAAGAAACCTTTCCTGCAGCAATTTCACTCTGCAACAATGAAACACCTGGAAATATCTTACGACATAGAACCGTTAATAGATAAAGAAGCTATAGACCAATTTAATCGTGAGCAAAAAAGAATAGAAGTTTTTGTGAAAACTGCGGAACTTTTATTATTGTAGAACAATAACATACATACGTTTTTGAGACATTTTTTTGTCCATAAAAAGTAAGTTTTTCCAAAGAAATGTATTTTCACGCGAATTGAACTTAGTAATTTTCTTGCTCTAATTTGATACACTTATTAATAGTTGACACAACAAATCTAGTGGTTTACATTAGTTACTGACACTAAATATTGTGTTTGCACTTTTCACGGTGCAGTACTTTTACAAAAGCGCTTATAAGTCAAAATGTAAAACTTAAAAGCTTTAATTTTTACTTAATACTTTAATTTTTGACTTTTGACTTTTAATTTTTGACTTAATTTTTATGCATTGTCCATATTGCAATTCAAACGATACGGAAGTCTCAGAAACCAGAGTCGCGGAAGACGGCAGTAATATCCGCAGGAGGAGGCTTTGTGGTGGATGCAAGAAGAGGTTTACAACATACGAGAGGGTTGAAAACATCATGCTTTTAGTAAAGAAGAAGGACAGTAGAAGCGAGCGGTTTTCAAGAGACAAATTACGGGGTGGGATATTAAAATCGGTCGAAAAGACAACGGTGACGCTTGAGCAGGTCAACAAAATTGTGGACGAGGTGGAAAAAGAATTGCTAAGCGCTGATAGTGTTGAAGTAGACAGCAAGAAAATCGGAAGGTTGGTTGCTGCCCGACTTAAAAAAATAGATAAGATAGCATACATAAGGTTTGCAAGCGTTTTTCAGCACTTTGTTGATATAGAAGATTTTGAAAGAGAAGTAAAAAAGCTATTGAAGTAAGTACTAAATACTAATTTCGAAGCACGAAACAAATTAGAATAACCAAAACATAAAATTAAAAATAATTTGGAAATTGTAATTTAGATATTGTTTCGAATTTCGATATTCGGATTTAGAATTTTAATAAATAATATGGAATTAACAGGAATTAGACAAAAAGTATTTCTAGACCGCTACGCCTTAAAAGATAAAGACGGAGAGCTCATTGAAAAGACTCCGGAGGAAATGTGGAAAAGAGTTGCGTGGGGAATTTCTCAAAATGAAAAGAAAAAAGATCAAGCCCATTGGGAAAAAGAGTTTTATAGAGTCATGGATGAATTTAAATTTGTCCCAGCAGGCAGAATTCTTTCAGGAGCAGGGACAAATTACCAGGTAACGTATTTTAATTGTTTTGTTATTCCTTCCCCCAAAGATTCCAGAGACGGAATTTTAGAAAGTCTTAAGCAACTGGTTGAAATTCAAAGCAGAGCGGGTGGAGTAGGGCTAAATTTGTCTTCTCTTCGTCCCCGCGGGGCCAGGGTTAAAAAAGTAAATGGCACTTCATCGGGTCCTGTCACGTGGGCCGGACTTTTCTCATACGCAACACATGACGTTGTACAGCAGGGAGGAAGTAGGCGTGGAGCAACAATGCTTATGCTTTGGGATTGGCACCCTGATATTGAGGAATTTATTACCGTTAAAGAGGATCTGTCAAAAATTAACGGCGCGAATTTGTCCGTTTGTGTTTCTGACAGTTTTATGGAAGCTGTAAAGGCAGATGCCGATTGGGATTTGGTATACCCTGACATTGATGACCCTGAATATGATGCGAAATGGAATGGGGAAATTACCGAGTGGAGAGCCATGGGGAAGGCTGTAAAAGTTCACAAAACTGTAAAAGCCAGGTATTTATGGGATCTTATTTGCAATGCTGCTTGGAAAAGCGCTGAGCCTGGACTGCATTTTATGGAGCGTTCAAATAAAAGAAGTAACACATGGTATTTTGAGCACTTGATTGCTACCAACCCTTGTGGAGAACAGCCATTGGGCGCATGGGCTGTATGTAATTTGGGTGCAATGAATTTATCAGCATATGTAAAAGATGCGGACCTTTCAGCAGAAAAAGCTGGGTGGTTTGATTTTGAGTCTTTTGGTAACGACGCAAAGGTAGCAATGAGGCTTTTAGATAATGTAATTGACCAGACATATTACTTTTTTAAAGAGAACGAAAAGTGCGCAAAAGAAATCCGCCGCACCGGGCTTGGTATCATGGGGCTTGGGGATGCTCTGATCAAAATGCAGCTTCCTTACGGGTCTGATGATTCGATGCCTGTTATCGAAAAGATATTTAAAGTTCTTCGCGATAGTGCATATGAGGCATCCGCCGATTTGGCTGAAGAGAAGGGTTCCTTCCCAAAATATGTGAAAGAGAAATACTTGGAAGGGTATCATATAAAGGCTTTACCTAAGAAAATTCGTGAAAAAATTGAAAAGCAGGGAATAAGAAATGCTGTTCTTCTGACCATTGCCCCGACAGGTACGACATCTCTTGTTTCGGGGGTTTCCTCAGGTGTTGAGCCTGTTTATGAGTTCTCATTTTTGAGGAGATGGAGAGGTGGAGAAGAGATTATTTACCATCCATTATTTGAAGAATGGAAAAAAGCGCATCAAGAGGCGGAAAAGCCTAGATATTTTGTAAGCGCAAATGACCTGACTCCACTTGAACACGTAAGAGTGCAGGCAGTTGCCCAAGAATATATTGACTCTTCAATTTCAAAGACTGTCAATGCGCCAAATTCCCACACGATTGATGACGTAAAAACGCTTTACATGATGGCATATGACATGGGACTAAAGGGCGTCACATATATGAGGGATGGATCACGACAGGGAGTTTTGGAGAGGGTAGATGAGAAGAAAAAAGAGGACGTTAAAGAAGCGCAAAGTATGCCAATCCGGAAAAGACCTTTGGCACTCTCGGGAGTCACACACGAAACCCAGACCCCTCTCGGAAATACCTTCATTACGATAAATCACGATAGTGAAGGTAAACCTTTTGAGCTTTTTATCAATTCCGGAAAATCAGGAAGTGATGTAATGGCAATGTCTGAGGCGTTGGGACGCATTATGTCTATGGTATTAAGAATGCAATCTCCCGTTGAGCCCCGCGAAAGAATTCGTGAAATGATAGATCAGTTGACCGGAATTGGCGGGGGAAGATCTGTCGGATTTGGACCCAATAGGGTCAGATCCCTTCCTGATGCGGTTGCAAAAGTTTTGGCCGAGCATTTTGAATTCCGGGTGAACGGACATGTAGCAGACAAGCTCCCCATGAAAGCGATCATGGCAGATACCGCAAAAGAGTCAGAAAAAGTAGAAGTAAAAGAAAGTCCAAGCGTTGTGACGCAAGCACCACTTCCTATTGTTGCAGCATCGCTTCAGGCTCATCCGAATGCGGATCTTTGCCCCGAGTGTGGAGCTGCCGCATTTGTTCACGAAGAAGGATGTGCCAAGTGCTACGCGTGTGGACACGCAGAGTGCTAGGTTTTTATTTTATACAGGTAATCACGGTGTAAATCCGTGAGTGTGCCGCAACTGTCAAACTCAGAAAACTGTATAAAATCTACCGCCCGAGCAAGGCTTATGACTATTTATACAAAAAAAGGAGACAAAGGAAAAACGTCTTTAGGCAGTGGTGTAAAAGTTTGGAAAAATTCAGAAAGGGTTGAGGCGTATGGGACGATTGACGAATTGAATTCTATTTTAGGTGTCGTTTCGTCTGAATGTGTGAACATAAAAAAGGGATATTCGAGTTTTCTTGCTGAGATAATTCATCAAGTGCAAGACGACCTATTTTCTATTGGGTCATACCTTTCCAATCCCGCAAACTCAAATTTAATTGAATTATTATCTCAAAGAACTTTAGTTTTTGAAAAATATATTGATGAAATGACTGAAAAAATGCCTGAACTCTCAAATTTTATTCTTCCCGGAGGAGGAAAGGTGGGAGCACTTTTTCAAAACGCCCGGGCTGTGTCAAGGAGATGCGAAAGAAATATTGTTGCGTTGTCCAGAAAAGCAACAATCAACGAAGACGTTTTGCAATATATTAACCGATTGTCTGACCTGCTTTTTACCATGAGCAGGTGGGCCAATCACAACGAAAAAAATAAGGAAATTATTTGGAAGAGAAGATAGTTGAAAGGGTGAATTCCGTTTAAATCGGAAACTGTGCCGCAACTGTGAGTTTTGCTTGATGATAATGGAGGTCCGCTACCGTTAAAATCGGCTAAACGAGTCAGAACCCCGTAAAGTCTTTTCGAGCAAGAAGCTTATGATTACTGAAGCAAGACCATATTTACCAACCCCAAAAGAAGCCAGTTCTTGGCAAGACTTACGGAAAAATGCATCTATTAATGGTGCTCATGATGCGCTTATCCCCCAGGAATATGCAGGAGTGACGAAAAGTGCCCCTTTTGCATTTGATTTAGGCCGCGAAAACCAACTGGCTCAAGAGTATGGTAAAAATTACCAGCAATATTTTTTGGAGAATGCGCATTACTACGCAAAAGAGTCATATGGGAGAGTTCCGATAAGCGAGTACGAGCACAAGATCATGGCAGGAAAAGATGGCAAGCCAGAATTAGTTTTGGGGCCTGAAAATATTTCAGCAAGAGACAGTTATTTGGTACCTGTTCTTGATAAGACAAAGCCCGAGTGGTATCAGCGGCGCTCTATGGGAGATGTGGTGTGGGTTGAAAATATGGAAAAGATGTTGGAGAACGCTGAGGATGGTGACACCTATGTTGATTTTAGTCCGACAGAATACAACGTTGACGTAGAAGAGAGAAAAAAATGGGGATACGGATACCATAGTTTTGTCAGACTTCATAAAGTGGTGACTGAGGACGGTCAAAAAAAGCTTGTGTCTAGAGCAATTAGAAATTATTTAGATGCGCCCGAACAAACAGCCCTTTTTGAGCAATTAACAGGCGAGGTATTAGACGCTTCTCAAATGCTTGGAAGAGTAGAAAGAGTAAATCCGAATTATTCTCAAGCGTATGTCAAAGCATTGGCTTCTAGATTGTATGATTCAACGCCTATCGAGCGGAAAATTATTCCCCCATCTGAATATTTACAAAATATTAAAAGCGAGGAAGAAATGAATATAGCTCTTAAAAAAATTGATGCATGGCTTGAGGTGGTTTATGAAATGATGGAGAGAGGGGAGGATACCCACGATATACTAAAAAAATTCCGCGGATGGGAAAATGCATTGAGAGATTACGTAAATGAAAAAAGTTCTTTGGAAAAATTCAGTAAAATGTCACGACAAGACATGAAAGTTGCACTCTATCAGGAGAGCGATCAAGTCAAGGATCTTTTGGAAAGAGCTTATGAACCAGGGACAAATGGCTGTGGGGCAGGGTCAGGATTTTCCGAAACAGAGAGGAATATGACATCAATGACATATGAATCTATGACCAAAACAACCGAGGGGGCATGCCCTGAAATTAAATGTAAAAAATGCACATGGAAGGCAAATGAGCGAGAGGTTGACGATATAACTAAAGGAAAACTTAATAAATGCCCCCGGTGCGGTTGGAAACCATAGATTATTTTGATTAGTTTTTCTGTACAATATTTTTGTGTTGGATTTTTTTGTTTCACTTTTGTACCCGAAGAAATGTGTAAGGTGTAAAAAAAATGGGGCGTACATTTGTGATAATTGTTTTGCGGGAATATCCTTTTTGGAATATCAGTTGTGCGCAATTTGCCAGAAGGGGTCAATTGATGGATTAACTCACCCAAAATGCAGGACAAAATACGGAATAGATGGGATAATTTCATCCATTGCTTATAAAGGTATTGTCAAAAAACTCCTCTATCAATTTAAATACCCTCCATATCTTTCGGATCTCAAACAAATTCTAGGTAGACTTTTTTACGAAGGGCTCATTCAGCAAGAATCTTTTATGAAATATATAGAGGAAAAAAGCGCGGTGATTACTTCTGTGCCGTTGCATATTTCCCGTGAAAAAAAGAGAGGATATAATCAGTCCGAATTGTTGGGTTTGGAATTATCAAAAAGACTTAATCTTCCGTTCTCTTCAGGTCTGCTTATCCGAAAGGTTAGAACAAAACCCCAATTTGAGCTTACAAAAGAAGAGCGGAAAAGTAATATCTTGGGAGTATTCATAGTTGCTCCAAAATTTGAAAAACAAATAAAAGGGAAAAGAATTATTCTTGTTGATGATATTTCAACAACGGGAAGTACCTTGAGGGAATGCGCGAAAATATTAAAAAAGAGTGGTGCGGAAAAAGTTTTGGGAGTAACCCTCGCCCATGAGGGGTAGGGCTATCTTGCTATTCATAAGATTTTCAATTCGTCGTTCTCTTTTAATTTGGAAATATGCTACATCTGTTGGAGAGTAAAAACGAGTCACTCTATTTTTGTGAACCCTTTTTTCATTGGGTAGTTTGCCGTATGCTGCTGCCTGTTGTATTCCACTCTCCGTTAGACCTGTTAAAGCTGCTACATCCTTTGTTTTTAGAGTCCTTTCGAAGTCTCCGATTGGAATAAATGAGTATTCAGTTTCCATTTATTAATAATTAAGGTGTGGAGATCCCGCTAGAAAGTTGGAACCACATCCAGGAGTATATCATGAGAGGCTACGAGTTTGTATATGCCTAGTGTTGAGGGTGAAAATTGTATTCATTAATCACATGAAGGGAGTTGAACCGCTATGCTATAATTCACCTATGGCAGATCAACCAAAAGTAAACATAAAAGTAAAGGTAGCCGACCAGGTACGACCACCTCTATTTGCTAACGTTGTCAACATAACTACCACATCAGAGGGAGATGTTTTTCTAGATTTTGTGTCGGTGCATCCAAGTGAGAAGGATCAAGATGGATCATCTTTAGGTACTTTGGTTTCAAGAATTGTGCTTCAAAAAAATGTGGCTAAGGATTTACAACTAATCTTGAATGCACATCTTGGACAGCCAAAAAAGGAGTAAATATGCCATTAATTGATTACAACATACAAAAAGAAGAATCGAGTCTTCCTCAGGTGACTTCAAAAAATACCTTCCCGAATTATTATCAGTTGACGTTTATTAGTACGGGTAGCCACGACAATAGTATTACCATCAAACAACAAGCCAAATTACTAGTCGAACATATGGATATTATTACTGAATCACGAAATTTAATAAAGCAAAAAAAGGTGATAACGTGGGATGAATTACTCGAAAAAGATGCAAAAGAACAATGAAACATCTTACTCTATAATACTTCCATCTCAAGGACGAGGATCAAAAGAAATAACACTACTATTAAGGGAGAGAAAGCCACAATTGCTAAAAGCCATTAATAAGCTCAAGGTTCATCCAACTGATTTTTCCAAGCAAGGAATCGAAAAGTTACAAAATAGTAAGCTTGGCGATTATAGTATACGAGTAACTAAAAATCATCGCCTTTTTTATGATGTTGACCTTAAAAATAAAAGGGTGAATATCTTACGTGTTGGTAAACATGATCTTTACAAATTAGTTTAAAAAAACGTAAATCTACGATTTTTGAAATTTATGACTTTTATCAGGTTGAAGGCCATTTTAGATGTAGCGAAAAGAATACACATCTCTTCAATATCAAGAATCGATTTCGACAAGGAAGATAAAAAACACGCAATTTATTTACTCCAGGGTGGTGTTTTGACGGCGGTAAGCAATGCCTTCCAATTTAATCTAAACGGTTTTTATGTACCTACTACTCAGCAGAAGAGACTAATTGATGAAGCCATTGATCTTATATGGTTTTTCGATGAAAATTTAAAGAAACAAAGACAACTAAGAGCATGGTTTGCAGGTAGAATCGTTGAGCGTGTTCCAGGGAATGAAGGGAACCTAACTCTTAAACAACGAGCAGAAATAAATCTCTTGGATATAGATCGTATTCAAAAAATGGACGATCTACAAAAAACAATAAATCATATTGTCTCTGAAGTAATGCACCCCACGATTAAAGCCATGAGGGCAAATAGTAGTAAAAGGACTCACTTATTTGATTACGACAATTTAACTCCCAAGAAGCCTCAATATAGCCCTGAGAATTTTGGCAATATGTTTGTGGTCCCTTCACTTTTTTCATTGTTAATACCCATAAGGCATCTTCAAGTAAATAATGCACAATTTGACATATTGCGTTCTTACGTAAGGGATATTGAGAATAATAGATAAATTTCACCCCTTGTTTCAAGAGAATAATTCACCTACTTTTACTTTTAACACTCTAGCAAGTTTCTCAATAACCTTAATTGAGGGAGATTTTCTGCCTTGCTCAATATGTCCTATATGAGTCCTGCTCATGTTTGTTTTTTCTGCTAGTTCTTCCTGCGTTATGTCGAGATTTTTTCTTAGTCTTTGAATTTTCTTACCCAATCTTTCTTTTGTATTGGCCATATCGTAATTATTGATAGCCAATAGCACTCAATCCACTAGCTTAAAGCGAGCATTTAGCTTCAGATAGTGCTTGTGTTCAATTTCTCTTGGAAGTATCATTAACATATATGAAAATTCTTCCCTTGAAGAATCAAAAACAGCTAACCCCTACCAACGTAATTTTATTTGTTATAGCCTTAATCTTATTTTTTGGTCTTTTTAAAAAAGAGATACCTGAGTGGACAAAATATTATTTACCTTCTATTGTCAAACAAATAGATGGAAGTACTCAAATAATGTGCATGGAGAATAAGGAAAATCCCAAATGGAAAGCAGAAATGGAAAAAGTGTATCGAGAAGTCACTGAGAAATGTTTTAAGGAGCAAAACAATCACTATTCATACGATTGCATGATGCTAGGATTTGATGCTCAAGAAGAGATTTCAATACCTCAAACTGTAACTAATGAAGCAATTTGTTATGAGCCAGTCTATAAATGGTGGTTTTATGCGTTTGGTAGATATTGGTTTAAATTAGGTTTTTAATTATTCATTTAACAGAAATACTTTTAGCTACATCTAATAGTGTTCGTTTGTTGGAATTATAAAATTCATCTGTAACGTTAACATCAAGAACATATTGTACCTCAGCTTTATTAAATTCATCTGTTTTATTAAAAAATACAATATACGATATTTTTCCATTTTTTAGCTCTTTTAAGAAAGAAGCTTTTCTGCCATCATTTAATATTATTTCGCCACGCTCGATGGGGTCATCTTGTTGAGAAAATGACCATGGTGTATATGAAGCGTAGGTAATAATTTCATTGTAAGGTTTTTCATCTAACAACACTTTACCATCACCATTTGTTGCAGTATAGCCTTCTTTCCATGATTTTGGGTAAGTAATTGAGAAACCAAATCTTATATTCTTGTATGTTTTCAAGTTTTTGTTGGGAGTAAAAGAAGAGAATTGAGAACTTAATATCAAGAAAAATAATCCCAATACACAAGCTATTAGTAATAAAATTATCAACAGGTACTTTTTAATTATTTTGAGGTTAACCATGTAATTAGCCTAATTATAAGTGTTCGTACTGACAAATAACAATGTTAGTTTAGGGTAGGCGGAGTGCCTCTTCTAAGGCAAGGAATAGGAAGATCAGACCACATCTCATCATAAATATTTTATTAGCCTCAAACTTTTTCAGGATATTTAACTGATTGCAAGATTAAAGTATATAAAATCGACCGCTTCAAAGTTGACAAAGTTAAGTACAAACATTAATATACTCACATACAGCAATTGTCCCGTAAAACGGACTAGCCCAACTAGAGGCATTACTTTTCCCTTGACCTGGAGTGGTCAGGAAAAAGTATGCCAATTACACCCTCAGAAGCCAGAAAAACCCTAGGTAATAAAGCAGAAAAAATGTCAGATAAAGACATTGAAAACCTTCTTATAGCATTGCGTCAGCTTTGTAGTGGTATTATAGATAGCGTAACTGAAGAAAAAATTACATGAAAGCACTTATTTATTGTAGAGTTTCTAGCCAAAGACAAGTAGATGAGGGTAACGGTTTAAGTTCTCAGGAGCAAAGATGTAGGGGTTATTGTAAGAATAAAAATTATATTGTCGAAAAAGTCTTCTCTGATGGGGCGGTCTCGGGAAAGCTTTTTGAAAGACCAGCAATGCGAGAACTTCTAAACTATGTTGATAATCATCCCTCAGAAAAATATGCAGTTGTGTTTGACGATTTATCAAGGTTTTCAAGAGATATGGAGGCTCAGTTACGATTAAGGACAGAATTTAATGCAAGGGAACTTAAGCGGGAATGTTTAAATTTTACGTTCGATGAGACTCCAGAAAGCGAATATGCAGAACTTGTGCTTACTGCTGGAAATCAATATCAAAGACAATCCAATAGACGGCAGGTTATACAAAAGCAAAAAGCTAGGCTTGAGAAAGGTTACTGGGCATTCTATCCACCCCTAGGACTGTCAGCGGTAGCAGATCCTTTACACGGTAAACTACTTCAATCAATAGAACCGTATGCAACCATCATCAAGAAAGCACTTGAAAGCTATGCTGACGGGCTCTTAAGCACTCAAGAAGACGTCCAAGCTTATATTCTAGGTAAATATAGAGAACTAGGTATAAATAAGAAACTTTCGATGAATGGAACTCAACACATATTGAAACAAATTCTCTATGCAGGTTACATAGAATACCCTAAATGGGGTGTGGAAAGAAGAAAAGCTCAACACAATGGCTTTATATCGATCGAAACATTTGAAAAAGTACAATTAAGAATAAAAGCTAAAGGAAAGAAATGGACACGACATGATTATTCACAAGATTTTCCATTAAGAACACACTTAATTTGTACTCACTGTAATAAGCCCTTAACAGCTTCTTGGAATACGGGAAGACACAAACGCAAATACCCTAACTATTTTTGCATTAATAAGGTATGTATATACAAAAACAAGGTCATAGGTAGAAATAACATGGAATCACAATTCGTGGAACTATTAAATAAGGTGCAGTTGGACAATGAGGTACTTGAAGTAGCTAGGATTGTTTTGTCAGACATGTGGAACTCCCGTAAAAGTAACTACGAGGAGATGAAAAGACTTAGCCACCGTCGCATTTCAGAAGTTGAGAAAAAAGTCAGTAGTCTACTCGAGCGGATAACCAAAACTACAAGCGATGAACTGGTTAGTATTTACGAAGGTGAAATTGAAAAGCACACAAAGGAAATTAAGGATATAAAAAAGGAATTATTGGTAAATCCCTATGCTGATGAAAGATTTGGAACCGCTATAGACAATTTGTTCGCAACGTTAAAAAACCCTATAGATATGTGGAAAAACGATAACGTAAATAACAAAAAAGCGGTTCTATTTGCGTACTTCGGTGGCAAAGTGGAATACGATTACATTAAAGGCTTTGGAAACGCTAGTTTAGCCTATCCTATCAGTCTAATCGGTGGTATAGGAAGCAAAAAAAACTCTGGTGTGGAGATGGGGGGTAATGAACCCCCGTCCAAAAATCATATCTAAAAACATCTACAAGCGTAGTTAATTAATAATTGTCGTTTTGCTATTAACCAATTAACAGGAAGAGCAATTCCAAGATTTTATTTTTTGGACAATAATCAAATCATTTTTATTGTCCTATCCCAAACTGTGTTTATACTCATGCCTAATCCGTTTAGGAAAAGAAGCGACATGAATACGCCTGCTTACGCAGCTGCAAACGCAGGGACGAATCCCCTTGAAGGCATAAGGTCAGCAGCGAACTGCTTAACCTTGCGGCTGATGGACGTGCCGTCAGCATGTATTTTTGATCCTTTTTTACGGCTTTGAATCATTGCCGGCTTGCAGTTTTTAAAGTACAATTCTTGTCGATACAATTGCATCCCCAAGGCCATTATTATACCAAAATAGGCCTGTAATATCAAGTTCAGAACTCATTTTTGAGTTCACGTTCTTGGTCGCGATTGATGGCCTGTTGTTTTAAATCCTTTCTTCTTTCGTGTTGTTTTTTTCCTTTGGCTACTCCAATTTCCAGCTTAAATTTCCCATGTTTTTCATAAAGGGAGAGTGGAGTGACGGTATATTTTCCCGTATCCAGCATATTTTTTATTTTTAGAAGCTCCTTTTTGTGAAGAAGCAGCTTTCGAGTCCTGTCCTCCATGTATCCCTCAACTCTCGAGTATTGGTAAGGAAAAATTTTGGCATTAATAAGATATGCCTCGCCGCTCATGAGTTTTACATAAGCGCTTTTGAGGTCAACATGGTCAAGCCGAATGGCTTTAACCTCGGATCCTAAGAGCTGTATTCCTGCCTCGAATTTTTCTTCAACGTTAAATTTACTTGGTGCAGCTTTGTTGAATATTTTCATATTTTAATTATAGCATCTAGGAATTTTTTTACAGCCTCAAGGATGAGAGAGAAGAGTGTGGCGAAAAACATTCAAATAGCCTCAAATGATATAGTTATATATAGTTATGTGTGAAAAGTAGTGTGGATAACTTTTCACGGCGAGTTAAAATTATAGGATGTACAATTAATGAGGTTTGAGGCTAGAAATACGAAAAATAATCGAAAAGCCTTTGTGACTGCTAATACTACCGGTACACCTTGTGTTTGTGGGTTATGTTATAGGTCAAAACTTGTGATGACGTTATTATTTAGAACATATCCAACGTCATTTTCTTCATCAATTGCAAATGAATTTGCATTTTTTATGAATGAACCCTCGTATTGGGTTTGGAATTCCCCTTTATCGGTAAGTTTCACTACCCTCTGATTTTTCACATCCATAACATATATATTTGAAATATCCGGATCTGCATATAAGAGTGAGCCCGATGAAAATGGTGCCTGAAGACCTGTTACCTCAAAATCATCTTTCACACCTTTTGTGAAACGGGAAAGCGTTCCGTTTTCCTCAACTATCCATATTGAGCCTGAAATGCTCATATGAGTAGGTTTGCTTTCAAATTTTGGTTTATCTGTAAAATAAGACGTCGATGTTTCGGATGGAGCTTTATATTTGAGAATATCACTACCCTCAAGTACATATAGATTGCTTCCAAAAATATCAAAAGCTTCTCCCTTGTTAACCTCTTTTAGAACTACGGAGACATCTCCATTACCCTTGTCAATGCGTGTAACTGAGGATCCCATAGTGTATATAAATTTGTCATCAGACGCTACATAAGAGTCTTTTGCCTCAATATCATACGATTTACCTAGTTTTCCGGAAGTGTTAACGCGTACTACCTTTTCACCATCACCGTCCAAGATGACTAGTTCTCCTGCTCGTGCAGTAATTGATGTGATGCTTTTAATATCATCATTAGGTTTTAGAAACTCCTTTACATTTTTTGCACTACCCCCTCCACCTAAAGATGAAATTTTTTCATCAATTTGGGATTGTAGATTTGTTAATTTTTTATACTCACTACTCCCCTCTTTATATTTTGAAAGGGCCTCTTTTGTCATATTTGAAGCAGAAGAAAGATCTTCAAGCGCGAGCGTTTTGTTAAGAGTTGCAAGACTTGCTCCTTCGTCAAATTTTTTCTTTGCAGGTTCATAAATTTGACCGAATTCTGCCTCACGTTTTTGATCATTTTGGCGCGAGGATTGAATGGAAATGCCGCCGATAAGAATAGCGATCAGGACGAGCACTGCTCCTGCAATAAGTATTTTTTTATTTCTAAAATTTATGGATGGAAAGGGAAGTTTTGGAAGATGGCGTGATTTTTTCTCATCATCTTGGTATTCTTGTTGTTTTTCATCAACGAGTTCTTCAATGTTGCGATTTTCATGTGCGGGCTTTGTCCATAGATTCTCATGCTCATAACTTTTTTCATCGTCTTTGCTGACGGGCTCATTTTCTTCAGCTTCGGACAGATCGAATTCTTCCGCCTCGGGCTTTTCAGTACCTGAAAGATCTTTATATTGAAGGATAATAGCGCCCTCCGTTCCTTTAGAGTGCTCATGAATAAGAGGAGTAATATTCTCTGCTATCTGGGATACATCGGTTGTTGTTAAATATTCAGACAAACTGTTGAGGGGAATCTTTTTTGCAAAATCTCCTGTTTGTAGAACAACTATGTCATCATGCTTTAATTTGCCGGAAAATCCATGAAGTTGCCTTTCAATGCCATGCGCTATCACTCCGGATTTACCACCCCTCCTTATCACTACTTGTCCTTCTGAGGCAATAACGATATAGAGAATATTGCTTACGATCGCGCCGACAATTATGGAGTATTTATATTCTTCTCCAATTGTTTTTGAAACGTTGCCAACCGCGTTCTTGATGTTGTCCAGAGATTTATCGTCCAGCGCAAAAAATTCTCGTTGTAATTTTTCAAGAAGATCTTTTCCGTGTGTCGTAACAGGGGTTTTGCTTTGCTCATTTTCGATACTGAGCGTTATATATACATTGAGCGTCGTATATGCCTGCGCCCACGTTGTATCCGTGGAGTTGGGAACGATTTTTGAGAGCAAAATATCTTGGTTCATATTAGAGTGAAAATACAGTTAATAGTAATAGTATAAACGATATTGCAGCATGAAGGATAGCGATAATTCGAAATATCGTCGCAAACCCGCTCTGCTCCATCAGTCTATTAAAAGAAAAAATTTGGAATGTCAAAACAAGTGCAAAGAAAACGTAAACGATAAGCAATATTAATAGAAAAACTTTAACAAAAGAGTCAACAGAATTAATGTATTGAAAAAAGTTTAATAAAATATTCATGAGTGTAAATCCCCAATTATATCGGCAACCATTGAAGGTTTTGGCACTTTGTCATATTCGATATTACTCTCTGCTCCTGCGGTTTGCACCATTACATCTCCGTAGTTAAAAAGTGATCTCACAAAGCCAATTTGTGTATAAGTTACATCTTCAATATTTTTGTTTTTTGCTTCAGATATTTGTCTGTATAGTATTCCATGAAGATCAATATCAATGAGACGGTGGGTTGTGATGAGTCCCGCGTGGAAATACCAAAGTGTGAAATTAACTATTACAAACCCAAAAAGTACCAGATAATAAAACCCAATGAAAAGCGCAGCTGTATTGGGGGAAGGTAGTGTGAATGGAAGAGTTGTGGCAAGAAAAGGGAAGGTTAAAGGAAGAAGAACAAAAAAGATTGCTGCAAAAATCCATGGAAAATTTGTTATGAAATGACGTCTCAAAAGCAGCAATATTTCCTCTCCCTCTTCTCTTTCGGCGAAAGTTATGCCTTTGGGGTTTTTGCAAAACGAAGAATAAAAATGAAGTGATGATTTATGATTACTTTTTACAAAAGAGGATGTGTTGGGGGATGCCTCCTTGGTGTCATTTGTAGTGCTTTTACTAATTACGAATTCTCCGTTAAGTGACTTGTCCATATGTTAGCTAATAATACTTTCTGCTATTTGCGCTACATTATACGCCAATTGTGCTGCCAAGTACAAATAGCCTGAAAATTAATGGCTATTTCTTTTCGATATTGAAAAATGCAAACCCACTTTGGGGAATTGACAAGTATCCGGGCGCCCGCAGATTGAATGCACGTTTAAAATCTTCGCCGCTGAGGCTTACTCCATTTATTGTAACATTTGAAGTCGATCCGTTGCCCTGAGAAACAGAAACGCTATTGGCGGAAGATATGCCGCCGCTTCCTGCCACCAAATTGCGTAGCTCATCCATACTGTATGGATTGCCTCCCCAGCATGATGTTGTAACTGGAGTAATACGCCCAGTGTCAATGCCGCTTGTTTTGAGAGCTATTGCCGCATTGACAATATCGGCCATTTCTTCAGGTGAAAGCCAGGGGTTTGATCTGCCGCATTTATTTGAAGAGGGGCTGTAGGCTTGCGTATACCACGCCTTATAAAGCCAGGGTGAGCCACCAATTTTGTCATACGCATTTTCAGTAAAGTTACTTCCCCCGGAGGAATTAGTAGTGTCCCATCCGATAGGAGAGGCAAACCCTCCATGCGTAGAAGCATAGTATGTAACAACATCTTCCAAAATTTGCCCTCGTGTTGATTCAACTGCCTGTCTCCATTCACTCGGGGGATTATCTGCTTTGCCGCTATTAAAAACCTGACATGCTTCACTTGTACATATCTCTTTTCCTTCCTGTTTGTATCGATACGCGTAAGTTCGCGCAGCAACCGCTTGTGCTTTAAGCGCTTCCGGGTGCCAGCTTGATGGCATCTCTGCGATGCCCAAAAGATATCTTCCCTCAAAATCGATTTCACCTTGTCCTGCAACTTTAATTGTTCCTCCTGTCTCTTTTCCTACGGGATCTTTTCCGTAGTAAGCTTTTAATATTGTTTTAAAGTCTTGTCCGCTCTGAGCTCTACCTCGGGCCCCGTATTGGCTCATGCCTTTTCTGTGAGTATGGGCTCCGAATGAAAATGCGGCAAAATAGCCACTGGGTGCGGAAGAACGAAAACCGGTAATTGAAGCGTTTGGATCATCGGCCAAATTGCTATCTCCAATTGTTGCGGTAAATCCGCCTGAACGGGCGTTGATAATCTCATTCTGTTTTGCCGTAAGCGTTGCGATTTTGCCTGTTAGATCTGATTGATAAGCTTTTGCGCCGTCAACAACTTTTTGTACTTCACCTCGCTGTGTGTCTAGAGTTATTTTTGCACTTGCCAGACGATTTTGTTCTTTTTCAAGACGATCTCTTCTTTGCTCAAGATCAACAATTTGAAGAGCAATTGTTGTTATTGTATTTTTATCCCTTTCGGTATAGCGCTGATGATAAGTGATAAGCTTTGTCATGTCATCGGCACCGTTACCTGAAAGAAAAATGATAAGAGGGTTAAATCCATAGTTTTTTATATACGAGTTTCTGACAGTGTGGTTAAAGATTACTTGTCTGTCGGATAAATTCTCGTATCCTTTTTCTATATCTTTCTTTTTTTTGGCAATGTCGGTTTCAATATTTCCTACCTGTGCGTCAATGTTGGTAAGCTGTTTTTTAAGACCGGTCAGTTGGCTTTCGAGCGGCTTTGTGGCATTTTGGGACATAGAAAGAGCGCTTTGAAGGTCTGCAATTTGCTTGTTGAGTTCGTCCAATTCATCAGAATGTGCAGTCTTGTGAAAGAGCTGGGCAGATAAAAGCACAAGAGAAATACTCATAAATAGAATGAAAAGAGTGTGGAGATATTTGTGTTTTAAAAATTGCATAAGTTAGAAAATAAGTTCAATTCAGCCCTATTTAGTGATATAATAAATTCTTGATTTGGGGCATGTAGCTCAGGGGTAGAGCGCTACTCTTATAAAGTAGATGTCCTTGGTTCAATTCCAAGCATGCCCACCAAAAATTATAAATTTCCCCCTACCCCACCGTCTTTACTCGGTAATTTATCTTGAGGTGCATCACCCAAAACTTCAAATAATCTCGAACGTTTTGCAATTTCCTGGTCAACTAAATTCCGCGCTCTCCCGTATTTAAGACGCGATAGCTCCCGGATGAGTTCGGCAACTCTTGGGTTGGCCTTTTTCTTATCAGCCTCAACGTCTCGTGTAAGATCAATTGAAAAGGGAAGTGTTGGATCTCCATTGACCAATGTTTTAACATACGCATGATAGCGTTCGACATTTATAAGGTCCCCTTCATTAAATGTAGGCTGAAATTCGTGCTGTAGATATCCGGCGTCAGTAACACCAACCCTGAATGCACATTGTGTTCCAACGTTTCCAAAAATAGCGTTTTTTATATCTTCATCAATTTGGCCTATAAATTGATTGGCCACAGTTAGATTTAACCTAAATTTTCTGGCTTCAGACAAAATAACTGCAAAATCCGGAGTTGCAAAATTTTGAAACTCGTCAACATAAAGAAAAAAGTCTTTCCGGTCTTTTTGAGGAGTATCTTGCCGGCTCATGGCTGCGACAAGAATTTTTGGAATAAGAATTAGACCCAAGAAATTGCAATTTTCTTCACCAATGCGCCCCTTATTGAGTGAAATAAGAAGGATTTTTTGATTGTCCATGACCTCCCTGAAATTAAAACCACTATCGCTTTGGCCAATAATATTTCTCATCATTTTATTGGTAACAAACCGCCCGAATTTACTAACTATATAGTCCAATGTCTCTGACTTGTGAAAATCTGAGGTTTGGGCAATCTGATCCGTCCAATAACGCCGTACCATCGGATCATCAACTTTAGGCAAAAGTTCTTGGACAAATGACATGTCGGTAAGGGCGCGGACTACCTCAACGAAAGTGTTTCCCTTCTCAGCCATTACAGTTAACATGGCGTTTCTGACTGAGTGTTCAAAGCGAGGACCGATAATACCTGTTTTTTGAGGATCGTAGAGTTTGTACATCATATTAATAATTGCTGAGGTGACAAAATGTTTTTGATCCTCAGTATCTGCTTCCAGTAAATTAAGTCCGATAGGGCGCTCTAAATCTGAGGGATCAAATAGCACTACATCTTCAGCTCTTTGTGGAGGTATTAGCTCGAGTATGTCATCAACAAGATCTCCATGGGGATCAACAACCGCAACACCCTGACCATTTCTTATATCCTGCATGATCATGTCTTTTAGAAATTCTGATTTTCCGACACCGGTCTTACCAATAATATACATGTGTCTCCTTCTATCATCGGGCCCTATAAATACCGGTTTTTCCTGACCCCGAAATAGACTTTTCCCAATAAAAAGACCCTCCGTTGGCATGTTGGCCGGTGCAGGAGCGGTTCTTGCGGCAAGCCAATTTATATAAGGGCTTTCAACACTTTTGTTGGGAAAGTGAAAAACCGTTGCCAACTCTTCGGTAGTCAGAACCGTTCCCTTTGAAAAAAGTGGAATATGACGGTATATAAAATCGACCATAAGCATACTTTTGAAAAATTTAGGTTCGTCTTTTTCGAACTCGTTATAGGGAGAAGCAAATTGAGTAAATGCGCCTTCAATATTTGAAAGATGCGCTTCTGCCGCTTCTTTAGATGATGATGTGACAACAACCCTTATAAATGTAGTAAAACCGGGTTTTGTAATTTTTTGCTCGATTGCATCGAGCTCTTTTGGATCTGTTGAGTATTTGGCGGTATCAGGGTTTGATTCCTGCTTTTTTTTGTCAGAAATAAAAGTTCTTCCCTCCTTTTTCCATGTATCACCGGCGTTTGCAATTACAAATTGAAGTGCTGCCGCCTCCCCTTCCTGCATTTTTCCCATGGTTGCAGTAAAAGTTGAGAGAGGGTCGAGTGCAAAATCTTTATAGGTTTTGATAGGTTTAAAACTTTCTTTTTTGAGGGTAAAACCTGCGAAAGCGACTTTTCCTTGGTTATCAAAAATATCATAGTCCTCAACTTCCTTTATTTGTGCGTCGGGATACGCTCCATTAATTTGCTTTTCTACCATGTCTTGGAACTTTTTTGGTACACCAACGTAAAACCGGATATCCTGAGGTTTTGCAACGATTTCAAACGTAAGACTATCTCCTACTTTTGCGAATGAGAAGATTCCTTTCGGTGCCTTTAGCGAAGCAAAGCTTGAGAAAAGTTGCTCAGCAGCATCAATTTTTATTTCATTGTCCCGCGGTAATGAGATTTCAAGAAGTGTTGAGTTGAGTGACTTATTGTGGCGCTCTTTTGCTCTTCTCCAGATACCATAAAAATAAATGCCAAGAGCAGTACCTCCGGCAACAGCACTTAAGAGAAGAATTACCAGCAAAAAGATAAATGTCGTGTTAAGTATTTCTTGAGTATTAAGCATAGATTTACTTTATAAAATTAATAGTACTGCCGTGAACGGATCCGCCAACGAGAGAAACAATTTTTTCCATCGCTTCTGTTGTCAGACTTTCGTGGTGTACTATCAATTCTCCCCATACTGATATTGGTAAAATTGCATCTGCGGCATAATCAACCACAACACTATTTTGCTCCTCAGAAAGCGCATTCATACTACTTAATAATACCATGAATAGGTTCTACTCACAATTTCATCAACCTCACAAGCACGCTTTACCAGGCTTTCATTTGAGCTTAATTTTGATATAATGAGACACTTGGAGGAGTCGCATAGCACGGTCCATTGCGGGGGGTTGCTAACTCCCTGAGCCGTAAGGCTCGCGCAGGTTCGAATCCTGTCTCCTCCGCAACGTACAAAATCGAAGATTTTTACGTTGCTGAAACGTTTAAATTCTGGAGAATTTATTACGTTTCGCCTTATAATACAATGCCCATGTATTATTATGTATACGTGCTTCTAAGTGAAAAAGACAAGAGTTTTTATATTGGATATAGCGCTAATTTGAAGAAAAGATTTGCCGAGCATAACTCTGGCAAGTCGAAGGCTACAAAATATAATTACCTTATAAGTTGTTTTTCTATGAAGCATTTACTAACAAAAAGGATGCAAAAAATAGGGAAGAGTATCTAAAAAGCGGGTGGGGTTTTAGGAGTATAAATAAAATGTTAGCGAACGCACTTGGAGAGGTCGCATAGTGGTCGAGTGCAGCGGTCTTGAAAACCGCCAACCGAAAGGTTCGAGGGTTCGAATCCCTCCCTCTCCGCACCTCGACAAGCTCAGTGCAAGCTGAGCGGGTTGAAGTGCTGGGTGGGATGAGAAGTTTACCCTGAGCGAAGTCGAACGGGAATCCCTCCCTCCCCGCCGTAGTCTCAAGGTTCTACCCGACCCGTTCACTACCTCTGAATAGGTTGATTTGGCTTGCTAAACTTTCTTTAAAGCAACATTTTATAGTTTTAGAGCCTAGAGAAATGAAAAATTATTGAAGTTGTTGGTGACACATAGTATTCTTTATCTTTTCTAAAATAGTTTATTTTACGATGGTAAAATATGTTATATATGATTATCGATTATGATGCTTGATACATGCTTAACGGTGTCCATTGTTGTTTTAGTGCTTTTTACAGCGATAAATCTAGTCGATTGGGGCCTATTGAAGACTGCTTCTACCTTAGTAACAACTATTGTTGCAATTCTGGGTTTATTGTATGTGAAAAGAACGTGGGAGTTTGAAAAGCAACCAAGGGTTCATGCCGTAGGTGTTTTTATTATTTCGACTAAGCAACAAACCAACAAAGCTAGAGATCAGTTAATTAAAGATTACCAAACGTTTCAACTTGTTAACATTGGTCGTGGCCCTGCGGGAAACGTAGTTCTTTCAGTGAGGAGAGATGAAAGTGGAAAGTTGCTTGAAGATTATTGTCCACATACTTTTGCAATACCAGCTAATTATGGAACATTTAGCATGAAAGAAGTCCTACATGTGCACGGTCAAAGGTTTGTTTCACGAGATCCATATGTACTAGAAAGTGATAACGGCGACTATATTTTTTACATTTCTTATAGGGATCATGAAGGTGTAACACGTTATACAAGGGTAAAAGTATCACGGGTAAAAAAAGCCGATGGATTACTTGGCGAGGTCATATCTAAATATAATTCCTCTTTAATGATGTGGAAGGTAATAGAGAATATTGATATCTAAACTCAATACAAAATAGCATCGCAAGATGTTCAGAGAAACATCGACTGATGAATACTTTTCTATTGAATAAACCGACGGAGCGATATCAAAAAAAATGTGGTAGAAAAGATAGTCATAACACTAATTGTACTCCAAAATAGCGTTAAAGTTACTTTTTTACCATTTTTTATTGCTTGAATAACAGAGACGACTATTAATATCAGTCCGAACAATATTGTTCCGACAATAACGATGACAATATTTTTATTTGATAGTATCACTGACATTCCGTTGGAAAACGTTGGAGCTTTATCATACTTACTTAATGATTCTGCCGATTTAATTCGATAATCAACGACTTTTCCTTCCAATAAAATGAGGTCGTTACGATTTGGATTATCTTTTAGATATTCTTCTAAATAATTTAATTCAAAAAGGTTCTGATCCCTTGTCATTTTAAAATTATCTATACCAAGTAACATTCTTTGTTTAAATAAAGGAAAAAATCCTATAAACACGGACTCATTCATCTTTTCATTATCTTGTACTAGTTTTTCATCACTTTTTACCAATTTGTTTAGAGAATCTAATCTTTGTTTAATTGTTTCTTTTGGAACATCCAGATTTGATCTGATTTCAGCAAAAGTGTCCGGCAGAGCGAAATATTCATCTTCTGATTTAATTACTAATCCATGTGTAATTCTCGCGGCGTCTCTGTTCTCGATGTATTTATTAATATCAAAGCTAATAAAGACTAAGCAAGCGAAATATGCGAAAGCTAATACGGTTATTAAACAGAGTTTTATATATCGCCTAATATCGTTACCTTTCATATATTCTATACTTGAATATATCACTTTGATGGTAAAATACCAAGGGAGAGCAAAAAGTTATAGGGATATTTGGGTTCCAGACCCACATGCTCCGCACCAAATGGTATATTTTAAAAAACCAAAAGGTTTTGTATTTTGCAAAAAAGTTCTTTTGGTTTTACGATATACGTATGTTCAAATTAAAATCGTTAATTTTTATCGCGTGTATTTTACTCCCCCTCACCATCGGTTTTTTGGGTAGTTATTTCACCATTGCTTCTGTCGAAACTTGGTATAAGACGCTTGAGCAGCCATTTCTTTCCCCTCCAAATTGGGTATTTGGACCGGTTTGGACAACTCTATATATCTTGATGGGGATATCAAGTTTTTTGATAATAAAAAGTGGAATTAATAAAAAGAATAAGAACGCACTTCAGCTTTATAGTCTGCAAATTTTAGTCAATTTGTTGTGGTCGCTTGTATTTTTTGGAATGCATTCCATTTTGGGCGGGTTTTTAATTATCGTTATTTTGTGGGTGTTGATTTTTTTGACCATCCGAGTATTCTATAAAATTAACAAAAATGCAGGGATTTTATTAATTCCGTACCTAATATGGGTTTCTTTTGCCACCCTTCTTAATTTCTTTTTTCTCATTCTTAATAGCTAGCTTGAATTTTTTTCAAAATTAGTCTATTGTATTCTTCCTCATGAATTTTCATAACCTCGCGATTTTGGACGTAGAAACAACAGGGGCTGCAGCGCCCTATGACCGAATAATCGAAATAGGAGTATTGCGGATAGAAAATGGCAATGTTGTTAAAAAGTTTGAAACGCTACTTAACCCCGAAGTGCAGATTTCTCCATTCATCGAAAACCTAACAGGAATCAGTAATTCAGATCTTACAAATGCTCCGACCTTTTCAGAAATAAAAAGCGACTTGGTAGAATTATTGGAGGGATGTGTATTTGTTGCACATAATGCGCGGTTTGATTATTCTTTCATCAAAAATGAATTTAAAAGAATTGGTATTCCTTATTCTGCAAAACAATTATGTACCGTAAAATTATCACGACTTCTTTTTCCGCATTTCTCACATCACAATTTGGACAGCATTATAGAAAGGTTTGAAATAAATTGTGAAAGACGCCATCGGGCTTACGATGACGCAGCGGTTATATGGGAATTCATGCAAAAAATAAAAAATGACGTGCCTTCGGAAAAAATTGAAAAAGCTTTAAAAACAATATTAAAAAAACCCTCATTACCCCCTCTTTTGAAAAAGGATCAAATCGAAAAGCTACCGCAGAAGGCGGGCGTGTATCTTTTTTTTGGAAGTAACGAGTTACCATTATATATAGGAAAGAGCATAAATATTAAGGATAGGGTACTTTCGCATTTTATAAACGATACCGATTCATCAACAGAGATGGAGATAAGTCAGCAAGTTGAGAGAATCGAGACTATAGAAACGGGGGGAGAATTAAGCGCTTTAATTTTAGAATCGGAATTGATCAAAAAAATGCAACCTATATATAATAGGAAGCTTCGTTATACAAAAAGGCTCACATATCTAAAGAAAAAAATAACAAAAGACGGATATTTTTCGGTGGAGTTATGTAATACCGAAACATTCGATATGGGAGAGATAGATGAGGTGCTCGGAATTTTTAAAAGTAGAAAGGCAGCTCTTTTGCACATTGCAAACTTAGTCAAGGAATTTTCTCTTTGCGAAAATCTCCTCGGTATTCAAAAAACAATAAAGCCTTGTTTTTCTTATAGACTTGGTTGGTGTAAGGGGGCGTGTTCAAAAAAAGAAAATTTACAAGTATTTAACGCCCGTTTTATTTTGGCTTTTTCAAAAACCAAACTAAGGGTGTGGCCCTTTAGCGGACCAATTGTTATTAAAGAAAAAAAGGACGATGTGGGGGAGGCACTTATTTTTGACAAATGGTGCTATCTTGGAAAATATAGCGAGTATGTATATGAAGATCGGCGCGACAACACCACTCTTTCTGATCTTGATGTATATAAAATATTACAAACTTTTTTGAAAGACCCAAGGAATTCCAAGAAAATTACAACCCTTAAGAATTTGGAAGAGATAAATCAAATGCAAAATTTATTGTAAGACTTTGTATTTCAAAAGCAATGTCCCTTTGTCGTTAAGCTTCTCACAGGTTTTAAGTTCTAATGAAACATTAATTTCTTCATCTTGTGCTGAGCCTGCCGAAGCATCTCCCACGATTCCATTTCCGGTTCCTAATATTTTTGGTTCCAATGTCTGCCAGAATTCCGTCACAAGTTTTTGTTTGAAAAATTCTGTATTTGTATTTGCTCCTCCCACCAAATATCCTTCGTTAAATCCCTGACTTTCCAAACGTTTAATTAAATCGGTTGGAGACTCATTTGTAAATTCCAATTGTCCGGAAATTTTCTCGTTATCGTATTTTTCCGGAGTCCTTGTGATGATGACCCGAAGTCTTCCCTCTCTATGTTTCATGTTTTCTTTTGCCGGCTCATAAGTTCTGTTACCCATAATAATTAATTTTGCATTTTCAATAATATCCATGAAATGCTTTTGGTCTTCAGGAGAAGTCCACGTGTGGTTATCTGATTCAGTTCCTCTCGTCGTTCTTCCGTCGAGAGAAGTAACCATAACAAGTATTAATTCCATAGAGATATTATAAGTTTTTTTTGTTTTTATTGCTTTTTTTCGACGCCTTCCTAGCAACGATAATATAATTTGATTCTCCAAATAATCTTAAAGTTGAGTCATCGATAGCTGTTACAATATTTGATAATAAATCAGAGTGATTAATTAAGCGCACAAGTTTGCCAGCTAGTGGATTAACAAAGAGTAAGTTTCTCAATATACCTTCGGAACCTTTTATTTTAATAAGAGTGAAATTATTAATTAGCAGTAGTTTTTTAAGTTGTTCAATTGAATATCTCCTGAGATGTCCAACTTTTCTGTCAAACTCGTTTGTTAGTCCGAGTTTATATAGAGGAGCATGGATAGACGGAGTAGAGAGGATTAGAATTCCCTCTTCTCTTAAAATTTTTGAGATAGTTCTAATTGCCAACGCATCGTCATTTATGTGTTCAATTACTTCTGTAAAGATAACCATATCGTAGGCTTTTTTGGGTAAATTAGTTTTTGGGAAATTTTCTTTAATAAATTTAACGTTCTTGAGATTTAGTTTGCTTGCCCCCTTTTTACAAGCTTGTATTGCATTCCCAGAGATATCAAGTCCAGTAACGGAATACCCTTTGTTAGCAAGATATAGAGAAATGGAACCAGAACCACATCCGATGTCTAGGATTCTAACTGTGTTTTTGCCTAGATGTTCATTTATGTATCTGAGCAGATGTCTATAGGTGAAATTACTATTTCTAATAATTTTAAAATTGGGTTTCACTCCCGAATGATATAGTTGATGGACTTTATATGTATTTTGCATATTTCCTATTGACAAATAATTATGCTTGTTGATTATATAATATGTATATGAGAAAAATTGCCCTGTTTTTCTTAATCGGATTTATTTATTTGGTATTTCCCAGAACATCGTTCGCAGCTTTAATTTTTGAAGATAATTTCGATCAATATTCCAATGGTAGTTTCCCTTCGAAATGGAGTGTATATAATAGTACATGCAATCCTATTTGGAAGGTAGAAACTGGAATTTTAAAAATAAAGAACGCGCCAGGATGTGTTACTCACTTAATTCCCAACACGTCAAACTGGCAAACCCCGTTGGATGATTACGTTGCCGAGTTTGATGTAAGGTTTATTAGTGGAATTGATAGGCACGTTTCCTACAGAATAAACCCAAACATACCATTTATTCGTGTGCTTCACTTTATTATACCTTCTGGTTTTGCGCTTGATACTGATAACCAAAACTACTTAACAAACATCGTTAAAGGTTATCAGAATAACGTTACATATCATTTTAAAGTTATAGTGACTAGTGAAAGAATTACAATTTACGAGTCGAACGGAAATACTGCGGATTTAGTCCTTACTAGAGATATATTCTTTACGAACCCCCTTCCTCCCGGGATGATAGGTTTGGGAAGTTCTCCTGGTGGTGGGAGTGGTATGACAGAGACTTGGTTTGATAATGTTAAGGTTACAACAATCGACAACTCTCTAGATGTTCCTCTTCTCAAGCAAACAGATCCATTATGGGCGGATGATATTTATGATTCCGCAGGCCTATGGACGACAGAGTCGCCAACCATAGGTAGGTGGGGGTGCGCAATTACTTCCGCTGCAATGGTTTTGAATTACCACAAGATCAATAAATTGCCTGATGGGACTTTGCTTAACCCAGGTACACTGAATTCATATCTGAAATCTACACCTGACGGATATGTTAGAAACGGTTTGACTAATTGGCAGGCAATTACTGTAATGGCGACAAATGCAAAGCCTCAAAATCCATATTTTAATTTCAACTCTCTAGAATTTGCTTGGGGGAATGATAATCTTTCTGATCTGCAGGGCGATATAGATAATAATATCCCAAATATTTTAGAAGTAGATATGCCAAATGGTGGATCACATTTTGTTGTAGCAAGGGGAGTGGATGATGAGGAAGTCATTATAAATGATCCCGCTTTTGATCGTACTGATCTTGCTGAATATAGCAATTCTTATAAATCAACCAGAAGATTTGTTCCTTCAAATTCGGACTTGTCTTACATGATGTTTGTGGTCGATCCGCAGGTGGATATTTCTTTGAAAGATGGGCTTGGAAATACTATCGGGAATGTAGCTATGGAAAGCCCAATCGAGGATCCTTTAGGATTGCTTAACAATTCAAGTGGTCCGCTTAAGGTTGTTCATTTCAGCAAACCAGAAACGGACAATTTTGTAGTTGAGATATCTTCGACTTCAACAAATGTATATCAACTAGACGGATATGTGTATGATGAAAATGGAGAGGTAAAACTATTTTCGAACAAGGGATTTGTAAATTCTGGTAATTCGGATATGTTTGGGATAGATTTTGATAAATCGAATATCAATAACATTTCAATAAATAATCCGCAGAATACCTTGCAATCGTTAATAAGTGATTTGGATATTCTGATGCAGCTTGGTCATTTTACTAATAACGGTTCATATATTTCTATAAGAAATATACTTAATAATTCCCAGAGAATGCTTTTGGAAAATCCAAATGTATCAAAGAGACTTCTTGTCAACTTGAAGAAAATATTGATGGATGGGGAAAAAGACGGTATCGATGAGTTCGCAAGTCAGTATCTTGTTGAGCAAATTACTCTTCTTCTTTCCGCATTATAATTATTATTTATAGTTTTTCAAAACTTCTGCAAGGGGGATGGGGTCGCTTATAAACACTTTGTATTCGTATTTACATGGGCAACTTATTGGTGATATAAATTCTTTAGATTCAACAAAGGATCGAATACTGTAATCAAAAACTACTATTTGGATGCTGGAACCGACAGTTTTCAGTTGTCCATGAATTCCGCCAACCGGTCCATCTGCAGCAACCCCTTTAATAGTCTTAGTTTGATCAATTTTAATGTCATAGCCCCATCCATTTTTATCAAGTAGCTTCTCATAATAATCTCTGAAGTCTTGAGATTTATCTCGTTCCGCGTCGGAGTTAAACTCTATAGTGCTTATCCACTCTTTACCTGCTATATTGATATTTTGAATCGGATTCCCAAATCTGGTATACAAGAGGGTGTCTTTGTTTGAGTTCTGAATAGATTCCCGATCATTGCTATCAACTACTCTCCAGGGAAGATATGGGGCAACCTCCGGTGGAAGGATTGATGTGGAAGGGGTTAGGCTTGGAGTAGGGCTTTGTAACTTTTCATCTTTTTGAGGAGTGTCAGTTTGTTGTTGGAGGTTTTGTCTAAGCTTTAGCAAAATAACAACCAACTCGAGAATTAAAATTATCAAAAGAACAATGTTTAGAACAATTAAAAACTTTCTTTTCATAATT
This sequence comes from Candidatus Levyibacteriota bacterium, assembly GCA_030645455.1. Taxonomy (GTDB): domain Bacteria; phylum Patescibacteriota; class Microgenomatia; order Levybacterales; family GWA1-39-11; genus JAUSNA01. The sequence goes on from JAUSNA010000062.1 coordinate 39,914, forward strand.
TATTATATCTCTTTTTCATAGTTTTCCAATATTGTTGATATTGGCAGTGGGTTGCTAACAAAAACACGAACAATCGTAGTGCACGGACAAGTATGGGTATCGGTTTGGGCTGTCAATACAAAAACCCGGACACCACCCCCTTCTTGTTTGACAAATGCCAATAGATTTCCGAGCGGGCCGTCAGCAGCAACCCCCTTAATGGTCTTGCCTTCAGCAATATCACTTGTATAATTCCAGCCATCTTTCGAGAGTGCATCAAGATAATGCGGGATAGGGCTCTTAGCGGATTTTAGATCTTCAGTCGTATCGAAAACTTGAATGCTTATCCACTCATTTCCTGAAAGGGAAATTCCAGTGATTAATTCCCCTTTTTTAGTATGAAGAAATGAATTTTTCTCTATACTTGCGATCGATTGCGGGTCAGTAATAAGCGCAGTTTTCCAACTCAGCCAGTCAGGTGCATAGGGAGGTTGTGGGTTTGGCGCAGTTGTAGGATCTGGAAAAAGGGAAGCTGTTGAAATAACGGTTGGTTTTGGGCTCAATAATCCATTTACAATAAACGCGACTTCATTTATAAGAACTATTGATAGAATGACAATGAGTGTAATTAGTGATTTTCGTCTCATATTTATATAATATCATCTACCTTTAGTGCTCTTCCAATCGACTATCAAAATCTGCAATAATATTAACTATGGATAAGTTTTATGTCATCAAAAAGTCTGGCGAGAGGGAGGAGTATGACGAAGAAAAAGTGCGCCGCTCAATGAATAGAGTTGGTGTGCCCGATAATATTAAGTCTGAGGTTCTATCTCACATAAAGGAGAAATTTGAGAACAACCAGATGACAACTGATGATATTTTTAGGCATATTCTTGAATTTTTGGAACCTCGGGATAGAAAATCCTCTCTTCGTTTTAATTTAAGACAGGCAATTTTTGATCTAGGTCCTACAGGATTTCCTTTTGAACAATATCTGGCACAGATTTTTAAGACTATGGATTATAAGGTTAGTACGAATAACATTATGAATGGCGATTGCGTAAGGCATGAAATAGATTTGTTGATAGAAAAAGAAGGACACCGAGAAATTGTGGAAGTAAAATTTCACAATCATCACGTTGTCAAGACAGACGTGCAGGTAGCACTTTACACTTACGCCCGGTTTTTGGATGTTAAAGAAAAAAACGACATTGATAATGTTTGGCTAGTTACGAACACAAAGCTTACTTCTGATGCAATTTCATATGCCAACTGCAAAGGAATGCCTGTTATTGCTTGGAATTATCCGGAAAAAGGTAACCTGCAGGATTTGGTTGAAGATCCCCAGATGTATCCGATAACGTTGCTTTCTTCGTTGTCGGAGTCCGAGAAAAAAAGGTTGATCGAAAAAAACGTAGTATTTTGTAGGGATCTATTTACAAAATCTGACGCAGAGCTTGCAGATCCTTTGATCAGAAATCAAAGTCTTCAGAAGGCCCGTGAAGATGCGCTATTGGTCTGCCCTCTTCCATCTCCCAAAAGATCAGAATAAAATCCAAATATTTATTGTTGCGATAACGTATTTTATTTGGTAAAGTTAATTCCCGAAGGTCCTAAGTTTGATGAAAAATACAAAGTCGACATTATCGGGGAAGTTTTACTCTGCAGACATAATCTCACTTGATCAATTCGATCCTGTAACTCTCAAAAAATTGTTTTCGCTCGTTCCCAAAATGGCATCAATTGCTAAAAATGCGCAGCCATCTAAATTGTTATCCGGAAAAATCGTGACCCTTCTTTTTTACGAACCATCAAGTAGAACTTTTGCATCTTTTGCGGGGGCGATAAAGCAGCTTGGTGGGGAAACAATTGATATTCTAAATCCGTTGCAATTCTCCTCTGTCTCAAAAGGAGAAAATTTTGAAGATACAATACGTGTCTTTGAGGCGTATTGTGACGCAATTATTATTCGTCATCCGGAGATAGGAACTGCAAAAAAAGCAGCCTTAATCGCAGCATCGGTGCCAATAATTAATGCCGGAGATGGGAATGGTGAGCATCCTACCCAGGCGCTACTTGATCTTTATACAATTTATGAAAAATACAAAAAACTAGATGGTCTTACCGGTGTTATGGCGGGTGACCCGCTTAATAGCCGCACAATCCATTCATTAATAAAGGGATTGTCATTGTATAAAAATAACACAATATATTTGCTGTCTCCCAAAGAGTTGAGGCTCAACCGTGATGATTTTAATTCATATACAGAAAAAGGGGTAAAGCTTATAGAAATTTACAGTGAAAAAGAAATTCCAAAAAACGCTAACTTTTGGTATTGGACGCGTGTTCAAAAAGAAAGATTCAAAGACAAAAAAACATACGAAAAGGTAAAAGACAGTTTTTATTTGACGTCAAATCTTATCAAGAATTTTGCAGGGAAAGATACAATACTTATGGATCCGCTTCCAAGAGTAGGCAACATAGATATGTCAGTAGACCAAGATCCAAGAGCCCTATATTTAAGAAATCAAATTAGGAATGGCATGTATGTGAGAATGGCTCTTCTCTCTCTCATTTTGAATAAAAAATAAATAATGGTAACCGGAAAATTAGTACTATTCGATGGAACTACTTTTTCGGGATCTTCATTCGGAAAAGAGATAAGTACCTCAGGAGAAGTTGTTTTTACCACGGGGATGGTTGGATACGTTGAGGCATTGACAGACCCTTCGTACGCAGGACAGATATTGGTTTTTACATATCCTCTTATTGGTAACTATGGAGTTCCCGATAGCAAATATTTTGAGTCAGAAAAAATACATGCTAGAGCAGTTATTGTTTGTAACTATACTGACACTCCTTCACATCATGCCAGTAAGTTAAGCTTTGGAGAGTGGCTAGAGAAAGAGGGAGTTGCAGGTCTTGAAATATCTGACACAAGATTTATTACACAAAAATTAAGAACTTCTGGTTCAATGCTCGGTAAAATTGAGATAGGTGTGAATGGTAGAAATATCAAACTATTCGACCCGAATAAAGTTAATCTTGTCTCCCAGGTTTCAACTAAAGACGTAACTGTTAGGGGTAGTGGAAAGAAAAAAATAGTACTCATTGATTGCGGTTCAAAGAGGAATATTGAAAGATCCTTATTAAAAAGAGGCGTCCAGGTGACAACCGTTCCTTGGGATTATGACATATTTGATAAGAACATTTCCTGTGATGGAATTTTGATTTCAAACGGCCCCGGAGATCCCAAAATGGCGACAAAAACGATTGAAATTATAAAAAAAGCTCTTTCAAAAAAAATTCCGACATTCGGAATTTGTCTCGGCAATCAGCTACTGGCACTTGCTGCAGGAGGTGATACCTTTAAGTTGAAGTATGGTCACAGGAGTCAAAACCAACCCTGTATTTTAGAAGGGGGAAAGCGATGCTATATTACAACACAAAATCATGGATATGCTGTGGGGAAAATCCCTCCCGGTTATAAAGAATGGTTTACAAACGC
>JAUSNA010000022.1 GCA_030645455.1 Candidatus Levyibacteriota bacterium
CCCAAACAAAGTACTCCTAGATACTGCAAAACCTGTTGTCAAATTTGATAAAAAGCTAAAAGAAATACTTAAAGCTATGGAGGAAACCTTACGAGCCACAAAAGACCCTATTGGTGTCGGTCTTGCCGCACCGCAAGTAGGCCTATCCATGCGAATATTTCAAATGAAACCAACACTAAAGTCTCCTGTCACCTCTTATATAAATCCCGTTATAGACAGTACATCTAGTGAGCAAGAAATTCCCCACTTCACAAATTCGGAAAACGTGGAAGAAAAAAAACCGGAATCATCTAAAAATAAACTCCTCGAGGGCTGCCTTTCAATTCCTGATATTTGGGGGAATGTTACGAGAAAAAAGGAAGTGACGCTTTCCTGGCAAGACGAAAATGAAAATCATTTCAAGCAAACTTTCACAGGTTTTCCTGCAATAATTGTTCAGCATGAAGTAGATCATCTCAATGGAATTTTGTTTACCAAACATGTGATGAGTCAAGGAGAAAAACTATTCAAATCACACAAAAACAAAGAAGGTGAAGACGAATTCGAGGAAATACAAATCTAATGCCTCCTCCTTACGATAAATCTAAAGTTACTGCCGTAATTCCCGCAAAAGACGAAGCTGAAGGACTTGCTAAAATAATTTTAGAAGTCAAAAAATACGCAGGTGAAATTATTGTTGTCGATGGACATTCAAAAGACAATACAAAGCAAATTGTTGAGAAGCTTGGTGCTACCTATTTATTGGATAATGGCAAAGGGAGAGGCGCTGCCGTCAAATTAGGCATTATAAAATCAAATAACGAAATAATAGTCCTTGTTGATGCAGACGGCTCACACGAAATCTCAGACATTCCGCTCCTTGTTACTCCTCTTCTCAAAAAACAGGCCGACCTTGTTATTTCGTCACGAAGAACTGGTGGAAGCAGTGATATGCGGATGAATTTTGATGGGCTGCTGCGCTCAGCCGGATCGGATTTGCTGGTCATGCTAACAAATCACAAGTTTGATTCTCACCTGACGGATATTTTATATAGTTTTCGTGCTGTAAATAAATCCAAATTTAGAAGTGCAAAACTTACATCAAATGGATTTAGCATAGAACAGGAGATGGTAATTAAATTTCTTGAGAAAAAATATAAAATTAAGGAAATTCCTAGCCGTGAAAAAGCACGAGCCTGGGGGGAATCGAAATTAAAAACTATCGGTGGAATAGAACTTTTTCTAAAACTCATCTACGATCTTTACCTTCGTTAGACTATTTTTTAAAATAGGCAAAAAGTGCTAAAGGTATATAAAAGAATAATAACTTAGGATAATAAAATATTGGAAACCCAATAAAAAACATATTGGCTATAGCAATAATACCCAAAACTTCTTCTTTCTTATATTTTTTTGCAATTAAGAATACACTAAGAATAAACGGAATAAATGCCGGATAAGAATAACGGATAACAGAAACCATGATGTGATCAATATTATCCGATGGCAACATCGAATAAATGAAAAGCGAAAAAATTCCGGTTATCACGAGTGGCAGCATTAAATCAAAAACCTTCCCTCCCCTACTTTTTAAAAGAAACAATATCACTATTGGAATAGATAATATCCACACCATATATTCGGAAATGAGTGCGTTAACTGTTCCCAAAAACCCTGAGATTGAACCCGTTATAACTCTCCACACCTGATACTCCAAAATATCAAAACCGTAATCCTCAAAAAACAAAAATCCCTGGGGATACATCGGATTGCCGGTAACAATATAGTTTCTTATGTACCAAAAACCTCCAATAAACATTAGTGGTATGATAAATGCAAGGAATTTTTGAAACGAAAGAACCGACAACACTTTTCTTCCAAAAACTAAAAATAATACCCCTCCAAAAAGAATGCCTGAATATTTTGATCCGACAAGCATGCCAGTAGCCATACCGAGAAACAAAAAATATTTTATGGTTTTTTCAGGTTTTTTAAGAAGCGCTAGAGTTATTACGAAAAAGGCTGCAAGATAGATATCTATAATTTGTGTATCAAGCCACCGCACAATGCCGTTAATCATCGAGACACTTGATGCAAAGATTATGCTTGTCTCAGGATTCAAACCATATTTTTTCCCCAAATAAATACATGCCGAAAACAAAAGTACTACTCCAACTACGTTATATAAATTGGGAGGAATGTGTAAAAGATAAAAAATGGCAAGTATCCCCTCAGATGCTCCTGGGGAGTATTTCAAAAATGGGACTCCTTGAATCTTCTCGGGAGTAAATATAGCACCATCTAAATATGCTTTTGCAATTGGAATGTGATAATTAAGACTATCCCCTTCGCTGGGATGAGTCGTCAAACCAACGTAAAAATAGTTGATAAAAATAAATAGAAAAAATAACAGGCAAATCTTTGATAGTATCTTTGTATTCATGATCTAATTTACATCAAACGGAACATTTTCCTCTAATTCTTGCCAGAAAAGATCACTTTTGTTAGGCTTTACTGGTTTTTTTTCTTTGGGCATTGACGGTGCATGTCTCAATTCGGTTAATATATTTAGATAAGCATCGGCCATGTGGGAAAGTTCTAGTATCCTTTCTTTCTTTTGATCCATTTCAAGGTTTGAAAAAATTGGGGAAGTTTCGGAAAATTCTACTGCGTCCTCTCTACTATATTTAAGAAGGGTCGCCAATCCATCTGTGTTATTCTTTGCAAAAAGTGCGTATCTTAGTTTTGCTGCATATGATGCGTATGGTTGCAATAAAATTGTCGTTTTTGGCGATAGCAGCCTGTGGGATCCTTCCAGAAATTTATCCAACACTTTTTGATTGAAAGCACCGGTTCCCACATTCATATTTCCTACAATTTTTGCAGTTTGTGCAAATCTTTTCAAAGCCAGTTCTTCCAAATCAAATTCGGTGTCTAACTCAGCAGCTCTAAAGAGATTTTTTATCGCTATATGCTCATCCAAAAGTAAGTCTCCAATTATTTGTGGTCTTTGCGAGGCGACTCTCATGCGGGCGGCAGGCTGATTTCTTCTACCTTTCTTGTCTCTTTCAGTTGCCATAAGAAGTTGCCTTCCTACCTCTCTCCTGCCGGGAATTTTTGAGGTAAGATATTTAGCTTGTGCCATAGACTCGATGGTTTCCTCACGTAGCGATTCCATCTCGTCATCCGGTATGGATCCACTCTGAAGCCTGTCTATCAGTACATTGGCTTGCCGTACGACTGCCAAACGGTTCTCGTGCTGTACCCCATCCTCCAAATACTGCTCAGCGATATGTTCTTTTAAAGTCCTATATGCACCAAACGCATCTTTATATAACGACCAACCTTCAATTACTGTTCCCGGAGATGCATCATATGTCGGTTGGAAATAAAAAGAAATTTCGACAAATCCCGGCTCATGCAGTCGCATTGAATCGTCTTCCTGAAAAATTTGCGGTAGTTTTTTTGCTCTCTGGGACCTTGCCGGACTTCGAGGAATTACATTTATGATCCGGCTATTGAACTCCGCAACAGCTTTTTTATTCCATGGGCCGGCTAGAGTCTCAACCCCGCCGCGCTTAGTAAATGGTACCTCTGCCATGCACACATTATACTGTTTTATGCAAACAGTTCAATGAACATACCAATATACATGATAAAATAACTACATGAATAAAAAAATAATATTTTTCGGGAGTGGATGGTATACGATTCCTGTTGTTGAAAAACTTTTAACTCATGGTTTAGATCTTGTTGTAACAACAGAGAAAGATCCTTCCTCACCTTTCCTAAAATTCTGCAAAGCAAACAACTTGCAAACTTTATCTGTTTCCTCAGCAAATGATCTCATTAATCATGAATCATTAATCATCAATCATTCTTTCGCGGTTCTAGCAAGCTTTGGAGCCATTATCCCACAAGTCCTAATTGACAACCTGCCAAACGGCATAATCAACATCCACCCTTCCCTTCTTCCCAAATATAAAGGGCCCTCTCCTATCCAATATGCATTACTAAATGGTGAAACAATAACTGGAGTGACTCTCATAAAGCTTGACGACCAAATTGATCACGGCCCTATACTTGCACAAAAACCATATAACCTTATTGGAAATGAAACAACTGAAGACCTTCTTTCCATACTTTTCGAAATTGGGGGCGAGATGGTTGAGGAGATAGTCACCAAACTTGAGAATAATGAAACTGTGATCGAAACTCCCCAAGAACATTCTAAAGAATCATGGAGCTATAAACTGGAAAAAAATTCAGGATACATTGATATAGCATCTCCAGAATTTAAAATTTCAAATTTAAAATTTAAAATTAATGATATGATCCGCGCATTTTATCCTTGGCCAGGCGTTTGGTTTGTTTGTCATCGCGCACTTTTGGATCATCCTGAACTTGTTTCAGGATCTTCAAAACTTGATAACAAAACAATCAAACTTCTCCCCGAAGGGCGTATTCAAGTTGAGGGAAAAAAACCAATGGCTTATAAAGATTTTATTAATGGGTTTGGTGAAGAAGGAAAAGAATTACTTGAAAAAATACATTTGATATGAGTATCGCCCCAGAATCAGACAGAACAATTAACACATCTATTGTCGAGAAAGATAGACAGCTAAAGGAACAAAACATTCAAGGATTTTTTAACAACCTAAAAATGATATATCCGATTAACAAAGTCTATTATCCGGGTCCCGGGGTAGATTCATCTCTCAACGGGGTCTTTAAAAATAACGAAGTAACTTATATAGATAAGGATCCATATTTCGACGGCGTGTTAAAAGGGGATTTTAGAAAAACCGAACTCCCCGATAACTCTCACGATGCGCTATTCCTGCAAGACATTCATCATTCACGGCAAATGTTTCCTGAATTATTACGTGTTGTAAAATCAGGAGGATTAGTTGTTGTAAGTATGTATGGGTGCGGACTCGAACCTCCTACACTTATGCGGTTGCCTGACTATGAAACTCACCCACAACTCAAAGCA
>JAUSNA010000064.1 GCA_030645455.1 Candidatus Levyibacteriota bacterium
CGCACTTGTCGAGTACCTTAAGAGCAGCAGAATTAAAATTATAGGAAGTACAACCCCTGAGGCATTCCAGCGCTATATATACCAAAAACAAGAAATTAAAGAGTTATTTGATGTCATTGATGTAAACGAGCCGGATAGTAATACCGCTTTATATATGATGTTAGAAAAAGCTTTCGAATTGGAAAAAAGTAATTCTATATCAATTTCATTTAGCGCCGTTAAGGAGGCAAGAGATTTATCAGATTCCTACACAATTGATGGAAGTGCAATGCCCGGAAGGGCGATCAGATTGCTTGATGACGTTATCTCGTATGGGAAAACTCATGGACATAAAAAAATATCTAAAAAAGAGGTTCAGGATTTCATTCAACAGAAAACACATATTGTACTTGATAAACCCTCTGAAGAAGAGAGCCGGAAGCTTCTAAATTTAGAGTCAGAATTACACAAGCAAATAATTTCTCAAGATGAAGCCGTGGTTGCAATCGCAGATGCCATGAGAAGAGTAAGAAGCGGAATGAAGGATCAAAAAAAGCCTATCGCCTCGTTTCTATTTTTGGGTCCGACAGGTGTAGGGAAGACCGAAACTGCAAAAGCGCTTGCCTCCTCGTACTTTGGGGATGAAAAAGACATGATACGGATGGATATGAGCGAATACCAAAATCCCGATTCCATAGAACGGTTTTTGGGAAATAAAGGAGGACCATATGCGGAGTCACTTGCCGATAAAATTCTTAAAAATCCCTTTACTCTTATTCTTCTTGATGAATTTGAAAAGGCGTACCCGCCTATACTTGATCTTTTTCTTCAGATACTCGATGAGGGTCATTTGACAGACAATCTTGGAAGAACCGTTTCATTTAATAATAGTATTATTATTGCAACTTCGAATGCAGGCAGTGAATTTATCCGTGAAGAATATAAGGAGGGGGTAAATCCTGAAGAGGTGAAAAAACAATTGATAGAAAAAGTCTTACAGGTAAATGTTTTTAAACCAGAACTCATAAATCGTTTTGACGATGTGATAGTTTTTCGTGCTTTAAGCGAAAAAGATGTAGTTGCTGTTGCAAAGCTATTTCTGCAAGATGTAATAAATGTAATTTCCGAAAAACAAATATCTCTTTCATATGACCCTGAGGTTGCGGAATTTATCGCAAAGCATGCATATAGCGTTGAATTTGGCGCGCGTAATATCAAGAGGTTTATTGAGCAGTCGGTAGAGAATAGATTATCAAAAATGATATTATCAAATGAATTGCCTGGAGGAAGTCAGGCTTCAATTAATGTTGAAGGAGAAAGTCTTGTTATTAAACATTAAATTCCATATACTGTTGTAACTGCCAATGAAATATGCATTTTTTGAACTTGAAAATTGGGAAAAAGAGTATTTCCAGAAAGAAATAACCGGGCATGAGCTCGTTTTTTCTGAATCTCCGCTGTCCGATGAAACCCCCGGAATTGAAACTTTTGATGTTGTTGTAACCTTCATCCATTCCCAAATGAAGAAAGAGCTTTTGGATAAAATGCCAAATTTGAAATTTATAACTACGATGTCAACAGGTTTTGATCATATTGATATCGAGGAATGCAAGCGTCGCGGGATTGTTGTTTCCAATGTGCCGTCTTACGGTGAGACGGTTGTTGCGGAGCACACCTTCGCTTTACTGCTTACAATATCCAGGCGTATGCCGGAATCAATAGATAGGGTTAAGAAGGGTAATTTTATGCCGGGAGGACTTACCGGATTTGAATTAAGGGGTAAAACTATTGGGGTAATTGGGGTTGGAAGCATCGGTAGCAACGTTATTCGTATTGCCAGAGGATTTGGGATGAATGCGATTGTGTACAAAAGGACACCCGATTATGCATTGGAAAAAGAATTAGGCTGTAAATTTGTTGAATTGCCGGTTTTGTACCAGCAGTCCGACATTGTATCGTTGCATATCCCATACACTAAGGAGACACACCATTATATTGGTGATGAAGCATTTTCACAGATGAAGGATGGGGTAGTAATTCTTAATACAGCGCGTGGAGCACTAATTGACACGAGCGCACTTTTGAGGGCTTTGGATTCAGGAAAAGTGAAGGCAGCGGGGCTCGATGTACTTGAGGAAGAGCCGCTTTTGGAGGAGGAAAAAGACTTGCTGTCGCAGGAATTTGATAAAGAAAAAATCCTGACAGTTTTGCAGGATCATATGCTGGTAAATCATCCCAGGGTTGTTATTACACCCCACAATGCTTTTAACAGTGAAGAAGCGCTAAAAAAGATTGTTGAAACGACTCACGAGAACCTCACGGCATTTACAAGCAGCGCGCCGGTAAATGTTGTTTCCGCCTAAATCTGGTCTATAATGGGTTTTACTCATTTGTATGACTTTTAAAGAATATTCACAAAATTCAAAAACGCTTATCTCGACTCATCTTTCCGCATTTATGGCTGGGAAAAAGAAGGAGAATTTACCTCAAATTTTTAAGGAACAAGGTTTGATTGATGCATTGGAGTCTTTTTCGTTGAGGGGAAAGCTAATCAGAGGAACTCTATTCCTTTTTATGGCAGAAGCTTTAGGAGAGAAGGTCGACGCAAAACTAGTCAGCATCGCATGTGCAATCGAGCTCATGCATTCGGCACTTCTTATTCAGGATGATATTATTGATAACGATTTAATACGAAGGGGAGAAAAAACCATATTTGCATACTATACCAAGGAGGGTGAGAAAGCGGGTGCTTATGACCCATATCATTATGGTATCTCAACAGCACTTATGGCGGCGGATGTTGCTTTTTTCTTTGCTATTGAGCTACTTTCGGATTTTGAGAATTCAGCGCTTGGTAAATTGTTGAAGTACTATGCACACGAGGTATATTTGGTATCTCTTGCTGAGAGTGCGGATTCAATTTTTGGCCAAACTGATAGAGAAGCTACACGTGAGGAGATCTACGCTTTATATAAATACAAAACAGCCAGGTATACTTTTTCTTTACCATTCGAAATGGCTGCCATAGTAGCAAGTACACCTTCTGATAAAAGGAAGTTATTAAGTGATATTGGTGAAGCGGCGGGTATAATTTTTCAGTTAAAGGATGATGAGATTGGTCTATTTGGGAGTGAGGAATTGATAGGAAAACCTGTTGGCGGAGACATACGTGAGAATAAAAAAACGTTGATACGAGCACTTTTGTATGAGCACGTAAATAAAACTGACCGGAAACTTTTGGATAGTTGTTTTGGTAATCCAAAAAGTGGAAATGAACAAATTGAATTGGTTAAAAATATTTATAATAAATATGCAATAAAAAATTATATCGATCGAGAAATCGAAAGGTTGATGAAAGAGGTGTGGGAGATGTATGATAAATTAGAAATAAGTTCTAAGTATAAAAAAATATTAAAAGATTTACTGGAGTTTAATCTCAATCGGAAAGCCTAGTTATATGAATGTAATTATCAGACTGGTAATTCTAGCAGTTTCTATATATGTTGCTTCCTATATTTTACCCGGAGTAAAAATTGATTCCGTTTCATCACTTATTATTGTTGCGGTTATTCTAGCGATTGTAAATGCATTCATAAAGCCAATTCTTGTCATACTTACATTTCCTCTGACTGTTGTTACTCTTGGAATCTTTCTGTTGGTTCTAAATGGACTTCTTATATTGCTCGTAGATTCATTAGTTCCGGGATTTGCGGTGGGATCTTTTTTCTCGGCGATCCTATTTAGTCTTGTAGTATCAATTATTTCCTCGCTGCTTTCAAAACTTTCAGATTAAAGTCCTTGCAGTTCCGTTTGGAGTTCTGTTACATCTCCCGTTGGATCGGGAATTTCGGATTCCAAAATAGCCTTGTCTGATGGTGTGACGGTTGGTGTAGGTGGGGCCGCTGTTGGTGTTAATACTACTTTCTTGGGAGGAGTAGGCATAGTTGTTGCTGTTGATGATTGGTTAATAATAAAGTAATACAGTACACCTAGAACGATGATAAGAACTATTAAAATTCCCGCAACAAGCATAAGTCCATTACCCTTTTTGCCATCACTTGGTGGGGCAACGACTGGTGCTGATGGTGTGACAGGTGGTGGAGTTGGAGAAACAGGAGGTGTTAGGGGAGTAGCTGGCGCTACTGGTGTTTGAACTGGAGCAGGAGTCTGACCGATTGGAGTTGGGATTGTTTGTTGTGGTGGTTGATTTTGATTTTCCATAGGTTAAGGTGTTGTCGTCACAGTTGGCGTTGCCGAAGCATCACCGGAAAGCTTAGCAAGCTCCGTATGTGCTTTTCTGACTGCGGCTTGTGCATCAACGACTGTTTTATGAACTGCTTTCATGTCAGTAATAAATTGCTGAACAATCGTTGACGCGGCGTTTTTAAGCGCTGTTTCTGTCGTTACGTTTATAATATAATCTTTTGCTGCCTGAGTGTCTATTGCCGTCTTTGCACTATCAAGTGCTGTCTGAGCAGACTTTATATTTGCATCGAGAGTAGTTGTATTTTTACCCTCCTCCTTGAGAGTCGCACCCTTTGTAGAAATAGTTGTAAGAATTGTTGTAAGCCGTGCTACTCTTTCGCCCATTTGAGTTGTACGGTTTTTATTAATTTCTCCAAATTTTCTGTCAAGGTTAGTAAGAATATTAAGTTTGCGCTGATCTTTTATTGTTGCAAGTCTTTCTTTAAATTCATCTCTTGCTTGGGATATCTTATCTTTCATCGCATCCTTTGCTTCTGCTCGTGTAGTTCTTAGAGTTTTTACCGTCGGAGTAACGGTCGCTTCTTCAGCAACAATCGTAGTAGTATCGGTCTGTGCAAAAATTGTTGAGGGAATCAAAAGTATTGCGAAAAAAGACAATATAATTATCAGCAGCTTATGCATGTATTCATGATAGCGGGACAATGAAGGGGTTGTCAAGGTTTAGAGTGCGTTTTTTTTAATCTCTTCTCGGAGCGATTCGACATAGCTATTGAAGTAATAAAGATTATGAAAAGTTAGAAGTCTTAATGCCGTTATTTCATCGGCCTTAAAAAGGTGAGTTATGTAGTTTCTTTTATATGTAATGCATGTTAAGCAAGGGCATTTTTCATCCAGAGGAAGAGGATCTGAAAGGTATTTTGATTTTCTCATATCCATTCTCCCCTCTGAAGTAAAAGCGACCCCATGCCGTGCGTAGTGAGTAGGAACTATGCAGTCGAAAGTATCAACTCCTGATTTCATAATTTCCGGAATATCCTCAAGATGCCCTATTCCTAAAAGATGAACCGGTTTTTCGTAAAGGAGATGAGGAAGGGTTAGTGCAAGCATATCGCTCATTGTTCTTTTCTCATCACCAAATTCCCCGCCTATTCCAAACCCATCAAAAGGGAGGCTGCCAATATATTTTGCGCTTTCGGTACGTAAATTCTCAAATTTTCCGCCCTGTACTATGCCGTAAAGTGCTTGGTCGGTTGTTTTGGAATCCAAACAAATTTGCGCCCAACGATGAGTTTTTTCGAGAGACCTTTTAGTGTAGTAATAATCTGCAACAGGAGAAGTACATTCATCAAATGCAAACATGATATCGGCTCCAATTGCTTCCTGGATTTTGATAGACTCTTTCGGTCCGATAAAAAGTTTTTGCCCGTCTTTTGGGCTTCTGAAAAATACACCATCCTCGGTAATTTTTACATTTTTTGGTTTGTTTTTGGTGGTTACTTTAAGATCTGATTTTTCTTTTAATATCTTTCCTACCCCATGATCCCGACCAAATCCCAATGAAAAAACTTGAAAACCACCGGAATCGGTCATAAGAGGCTTGTTCCAATTCATGAATTTATGGATTCCACCCGCTTTTTTCAAAAAATCTTCTCCAGGTTTTAAATGCAGGTGAAAAGTATTTGAGATAAGTATTTGTGATTTTGTTTCCTCAACTTCTTTTGCAGTGAGAGTTTTTACAACCGCTTGAGTTGCAACTCCGACAAAAGAGGGTGTTTCAATCTCCCCATGTGGGGTCCGCAAAATACCAATTCTGGCGTTGGATTTTTTTGATTTATGAATAACTTTAAAATCAATCATGAGGGTATATTTTAGCAAAGAATAACCAAAAGTACTAAATGTATAAAAAGTTGGATATTTGTACGATATATCGATATATCGTACACACGTGTAGATAAGTTACCTAGATTTTAATCCATCCTTGATTAGATCAAGGTTTCCGTCAATAAATATTGAATTCAGGCCGTATATTTCTTCTTTTATTCCCAACTCATCATCTATGGGATTGAGTATGAAAATTGGTTTTTTGCCCATAAATGCGGCTGCCATTTCAATAAGAACGTTACCACCTATATATCCTTGCAATCCGTTTTTTTCATAGTTTGTGACTAAAATTGCATCACATTTTTCAATTTCTTTAAGATGCGCTTTTATAAGTTGAGTTTTTATTTTGTATGCAGATTTATCCTTGAACCATACTTTGTGTTTTGACGTCTCAAAGTCTCCAGATTTAATCATTTTTCTGGCGGTTTTGGGGAGGATGACTTTGTATCCAAGCTTTTTTAGTCTATTGCGTAGTTCTTCCAGCTTAGAGTAGTGAGACGCACTTGCGCAAACAGCAATTATTCTTTGTTTTTTCATCAATAACGATTATAGTAGCAGAAAAATAATTAATTGAAAGTATATCTTGAAACGAGTTCAGGATTACAGGAAGGGTAGAGGTTAACACATTATCTCTTCTCAAAGTAGAGGGTGACTGTTGAGGTGATGGTTTGGGTTCCGGGTTGTAGGTCAGCAATTGGTGCATTGCCTCCAGAACCCATCGCAACTGCTTTATCAAAGTAGATAGGACCGGTGGCATCATTTGAAGACTCAACGATATTGACAACTTTTCCAAGCCGGATACCTAATTGGTTCGCCAATTTCTGCGCTTGTTCTTTTGCATTATCGATTGCTTTTTGGCGGGCCTGCTCTCGATATGTTTCAGGTTTGTCTACAGTGTAATTCGTTCCCATAACTTGATTTGCTCCAGCTTTTGTTGCTGCTTCGATTGCTTGGGGAAGCTTTGAAGTTTCACGGACTTTGACAGTAACGGTTGTATTTCCTGTGTATCCGGTAATTGTACCGCTGCCTCCTCTTGAATAATCATATGTTGGGTTAATGGAATAGTTAGATGTTTTGATATCAGCCTTTTCAATTCCAAGGCTGGAAAGAGCTGCTACTATTGCGTTATTAACGGTATTTATTCTTGAAGATGCTTCGTCTACTGTCTTGGCATCGTTAACAATAATTCCAAGATCAACCGATGCGGTATCGGGAGTGATATCAACCTTTCCTTCCCCTACAACTGCTAACTCACCTGATGCGGAGCGGGAGGTGACTGTTAGGGGGTAAGATATATTGAAATAATTTATAAGCCATAAAGCAACTATTCCTATAATAATTGCAATAGTATAGGTAGTCAGAAATTTGTTTTTTTCGGTAAATGATTTAAGATTTGCCATGCTTCTAGTTTAGAAAATTAATGAAGTAAAATCAAGATTTGGTAATTATAGAAAAATTATAACAGGTATCAAAAAGTTTGAAATTAAGAGTTTTTACCGATTTCTCTTTTATGATATCTGGAATACATCATGTAATATACAACCGGAATAAAGAAAAGCATTATTGTGCCTGAGAACGCGAGCCCCGCAATGATGGATCCACCAAGGCCCCGCCACAACGGATCTGATAATGTTATTGGAATAAGGCCAACAATTGTTGCAATTGAAGTGAGTGCAATAGGTTCGAGCCTAGAGGTTGATGCTTCAACTATAGCATCGATAAATGGCATGCCACTTGCTTGATTTGTCAAAATCTTATCAACAATAAGTATTGAATTTTTAACAACTATTCCAAAAAGTGCAAGTATCCCAATAAGTGCCGGGAAAGACAAGGGGGTATTTGTGAGTGCAAATATAATAAGAACCCCGGTTATAGATAGCGGAATAACTAACATTACAATAAGTGCTCTTCTGAAAGATGAAAATTGCAAAACTAGAGTTGCAATGATCAATAAAAAGGAATAAAGCATCGCTTGGAGTATTGAATTAACTGACTTTTGATTTTCTTCATTTACCCCACCTGTTGCCCAGCCATAACCGGTGGGTAAATCCAGAGAGTCGGCATATTTTTCAAGCAGAGAATTTTTTTGTGCAATATTGTTCCCGGCGATTACGCCGGCAGTTACAGACAATGTCCTCTTGCCGTTTTCGCGCGTAATAAGAGTTGGATTTGACTGCAATTCTAGTGTTCCAAGTGACGCAAGTAAAATGGTTCCATTTTGGGTAGGAATTGCTATCCGCGATATATCCTCAATCTGTTGAGTTGATCCTCCAAGGCGAAGAGTAATATCTTGGGTGAGATCGGTTTCATCGAGAACTTTGAGAGTATCTGCTTCAAACCCACTGGCAAATATTCTGAGCCAGATACCTAATTGGTCAAGCGTTATGTTATTTGCTGCGAGCTTGGCTTGATCGGGTACAAAAACAAGCTTTGACGTCCCCGGCTTTATCGACCTATCGATATTTGTAATACCTTCTTGTGTGGCTAAATATTGTTGAATTTTATCGGCATATCTATCCAAAACAGTAAGATCAGGTCCAAACAATTTTATTTGCAAGTCGGCACCTGCGGGTGGTCCGCCGGACACTTCATTGACCGCAACCTTCCCACCATCATAATTTACGAATTTGTTTCTGAGGTTTGAAGCAATTTCAGATGAACTTTTTGAGCGATTCTTTTTAAGAGCAATGGAATATAAAACGCTATTGCTTGAGCTCCCTCCGCCTCCTTGGCCCGATGAGAAACCCTGCCCTGTTTCAAGAGTCACAAATTCCGTATCGGATAATTCCTTTAAAGAGGAAAAGAATTTCAAACTTTCTTTCTGTACGGTCTGTGCGTTTGTGCCCGTTGGAAATTCTATTGAAATATATAGATTGTCCTCATCTGTCTTGGGGAAGAATTCGCTTTTTACAAAACCTAATGGTAAGAGTAGAAATGCAAAAAGAAGAAAAATACCGACAAATAAAACAGTATTGCGCCTGGCTATTTTCGAAGTAAGGATTTTTTCAAGAGCTGAGTGGTAGCGCTTCTCGACAACTTTAAAATTCAAAAGCCCTTCGTTAAGAGCATGTGTATAATTAACATTTTTGATAAATAGCAAGGAAAAATTACCTCGGACTTTAGGATACAAAACTCCCCACAATTTGTATGTTACAAATCCAAAAAATATGATTGCCAATATTTCGATGAGAACAATATTTGATTGCGGTAAGACGAATGTAAAAAGCCCTAAAAGAACTGTGATAAATAGAAGAACTATAAAGAAAATTTTTACCCGTAGAGATACTGTAGGTTTGAGTATAAAAACCATCAACGGAATGGTGATAAAGAAAGCCACAAAAAGAGAACCTAAAAGTGCAGATGAAACAACGATTGGAATAGGTTTTATGAATTCGCCGATTATGCCCGTTCCCAGAATTAAAGGTACAAATGCCCAAACAGTCGTTATAGTTGTTGTAAGAATTGCGATCTTAAAGTCCCGGAAAACCAGCAAGGCGGTTTCGAAGGGACTGAATTTTTTGGTTCTGTAGTAGGATGTCATGGCAGAAATTACAACGATTGTGTCATCAACGAGTAAGCCTAGAGAAAGAAGGAGGGAGAATGTGGCCAGGAAAGAGAATTCTATTCCGGTCAACTGCATCACAAAAAAAGTTATTAAAAAAGTGAACGGAACCGATAGCATTGAAATAAATGCCTGACGGATACCTAAAAAGACTAAAAGAACCCCAAAAACAAGAATAATTGTAATAATAACGTCTCGGATGAGATTGCCGAATTCATCGCTCAAAATTTCAGACGCATTGCTTACCGTTTTGACACTAAATTTTAAATTGTCATGTGTTTTTTCATCAACGAGATTTACTGCGTCTTTTGTTGCCGCCTCAATATTTTGTGTCGTAATTCTAAATACATTAAAACTTACCGAAGGCTTAACAACACCTTTTGTTAGGACGTAGGATTGATTCTGGTCCGGTTTTGATACTTCTTTAATTTCTGCGATATCTCCAAGTGAAGCTATATCTCCATCTAAGGAAATTTTGAGGTTGCGTATATCATTGATATCAAATGTTGATTGATCAATTGTTAGGGAAAAAACAGAGTTTTGAGTTTTGACAACACCGGCCGGAAAGGAACTTAAACTACTTTTAATAACTCCTGTTAGTTGAAGCGGATTTATTCTGTAAGATGAGATAACTTCGGGTTTTAGAATAACTTGAATTTCCTGATCGTCAATTCCGGTTATTTCGACCCTGTCAATTGAGGGGAGTTCCTCAAGATCGTTTTTTAAATTTCTTGCAAAACGTATAAGGCTTGAGCGATCATTATTTTCCGATACCAGATTAAAGGTCCAGATAGGTTGGTTTTCAAAATCAAGCTTGTTGACCTGCGGATCCAGAGCGTCATCCGGAAGATTGCGGATGCTTTTTACTGCCGACTCCACATCGCTCTTTGCTTTTTCAGGATCAGTACCGGATTCAAATTCAATAGTTACAATTGATACCGAATCCCGTGACGTTGAATTGGTTTCTTTTACGCCATCCAGTCCTCCGACTGCATCCTCAATATGAACAGAAACAAGGGATTCGATATCGGTTGGGCTTCCGCCCGGAAGGACGGTTGACACGATAACCAGAGGAATATTTATTGTTGGATTTAACTTACGTGGAAGAGAAACATAGGCTGATGCACCAAATGCAATAACTGCGATTATTATAAGCGTTACCAGTCTAAAATTTGAAAGAAATTTTGCGAAATATGAATTCTTTAGTCTTGGATCAAATCGTAATTTTTGTAAATATTTGGAGGTACTCATACATATTAGTTCTGGACTTGGATTAAATCTCCATCAATAACCGTTCTATTTAAAATAACTTGGTCAGATGGAGAAAGTCCCTGCTCTACAGTTACAAATCCACCGGTAACAGTTCCAAGTTTTATTTTTTTTGAGCGCGCTTTATTTCCATTGACGACATATACAAATGCTTCATCTTGCGTCTGAAAAACACTATCTACGGGTATGAATGGAGTAGAATTGCTGACATTATTACCAACAGGAAGCGAAACCGTAACAAATGCTTTATCGGTAAAATATTGTTTGTATTCATCGGGGAGTGTAAAAAGTATTGAATATAACTGTCCGCTTGTTGCCTCGGTTGAGATATAGGATGGCATCATTTCAATCTTTTTACCATTTATATCCATAGATGCTTTTTCAATCCGTGAAATTTGCTCAGATAAAGCTTTTGGAACACGAGCGTCTATTACAATTTCACTTGTATTTCCAGAGAATGTTACAAGAGTTGTTCCTGGGTTGACCGAATCACCGACTTTTACGTGTATTCTTTGCACCGTTCCGTTAAAGGGTGCTGCTGGGTACATCGTTGCTTCTTGAACTTGTGCAAGTTTGAGTTGAATGCCTGCTGCCTGAAGTCCAAATTTAATTGCTCTCTCTTGAATATCAATCTGT
>JAUSNA010000047.1 GCA_030645455.1 Candidatus Levyibacteriota bacterium
AAAATGTAGCGCAGAAGTCTACCGATAAATGTGAGTACCAGAAACTTTTTGATCGGGTATTTTGAAATGCCTGCAACAATTCCTATTCCGTCAAAAAGAGGGTTGGGGATGAATGCAAGGATGAGAATAACAGCAGTTCCCCATTTGTCAAAAACCCTTTTTTTAAATTTCAAAAGTTTTTTATTTTTTTCTAGCTTTAGCAGTTTGTGGGAAGAATACCCAAATAAGAATGTTGTTCCTTCCCCTAAAGCGCCGCCGATTGCAGCAACGAGTGCAACTATCAAAGGATCCATTTGGGTGGCCGAAATTCCGACCGATAAAAAGGCAGGGCTCGGTAAAAAGATGGTTGCGCTCCCAATGAGGTTAAGGAGAAAAACTCCTACTAGTCCGAGGGATCTAAATTCCTGATGCTGAATTTGATAAAAAACAGGGAGAAATAAAATGATTCCAAGAACAATAAATAATCCAAAGTAAAGCTTTTGATGATGCCTCTCGTTTTTTTGAATTTTATTGAGCAGGATTTTTACGGTCATTTCTTTTTTTCATCTTTAAGCTGTTTTAATTTCCACATGAATAAAGCTCCTTTTCGGTCGACCTTTGCGTCTTTGCAATAGGAAAGAGCTTTTTCAAGGATTGAGCGGTGAATAGTTTTGGCAAGCTTTATATAAAGTGCTTTATGTTTGTAATCGTTAAGTTCTTCAGATAAATAAATTCCGTAATTTTGGAATTCACGGGAAATGTATTTGTCCTGTGTTGGATTGAACTTCTTTAATATATCTGCAATTTGATCCATGGAAATAGTATAGCATTTAATTAAGTTCTCAATTATCAATTCTCAGTTCACATTTAGTTCTCGTTGAAGCATTTTCTCACTGTAAATTCATTGAAAAATGGAAACTGGAAAGTGAAAACTATCTGTGTTACGATTGTCCAATCTTAATGAAATACCCCGTAAATTTTGATATAGAGTTAAAGAGAAATGAATTTCCTGGCCTATATATTGCCATTGAAGGAATAGACGGGTGCGGCAAAACTACCCAAGCAGCACTTTTGGCAGAATATTTTAAAAGCCAAGGAAAAGAAGTAGTTGTTACTCGCGAGCCGAGAAAAGTGGGGCTTGTCGGAGATCTGGTACACAAAGTTTTAGTAGGTAAAGAAAAGATACCAACCGTTGCGATACAATATCTTTTCTCTGCAGATAGGTCAATTCATCACGAAGAACTGGTTCTCCCTTCCCTTGTAGCGGGGAAGGTTGTTATCTCCGACCGATGTTTTTGGTCTGCAATAGTATATGGAATTTTAGATAGAACAGGTGGGGTGTATGACAAAAGTGATGCAGATTTACTTTTGATCTCCCAATCAATACTTTCGATGTACCATCAGTTTACTGTACCTGATTATAGTTTTTACCTCAAAATTTCCGTAGAAGAATCATTAAAAAGACTTGCGGCAAAGAAAGACGAAAAGGAAATTTATGAAGAAGAAGATAAAGTAGCGAAGGTACACACAGGATATGATTATTTGAAAGATAGATTTTCTGATGAAATTACTGTTGTTGACGGCGAAGGATCTATTGAAGATATAACAAAAAGATTGATTGCAATGACACAAAAAAAGAAATGATATTAGGTCCTCAAAAATTATTAGAACTCGTTAAAAAGATCAATTTGGTGACGAATTTATCTGAGCGGGAATTGACAAATCCTGAAGGGGCAGGGTTTGACCTGAGAATTGGTGAGGTTTACAAAATAAAAGGAAGCGCATTTTTGGGTGAGGAAGAGCGTAAAACTCCAGACGTAGTTTTGGTAAAAAAATACGAGGAGGGTAAGAAAAATAAAATTGTTATAAAACCTGGTGATTTTTACCTCACAAAAACGATTGAAGACGTAAATATGCCCGATGATTTAACGGCAAGCATTACCCCAAGGTCGACAACCTACAGATCGGGTTTGGTTCTTCGTACCGGAAATGTTCCTCCCGGATACTGTGGAGGATTAACGTTTGGGCTTACGAATGAAGGACCTGTTAATGTCACAATTGAGATGGGAGCACGCTTTGTTCACATCCAATTCTCAGAAGTGATGGGTAAAGGGAATATGTATAGAGGTCAGTGGCAGGGAGGAAGAGTATCGGCAACAAAGAAAGAAAAACAAGTGTAGGGACGAATCAAGAATCATGAATTAAGAATTATGGAAAGGGAAACTCCAGAAGGAATTTCAAGAGAAAGCTGGGAGCAAGCCGGAAGATATTTACGCCAGGCGATAGTTGAAATTTCTCAAAGTGCCGGTGGTCAAAGCACCGCAATCGAAACAATAAGTCTTGCAGGTGATTCAGCTCAAATTCTTCCCAAACCCGAGTCATTACTGTTTTTGGAAACAAATTTTCCGGGTTCAGCAGAAGCAATCATCACAAGGGCAGAACAAATCCAGCAAGAAAGTTTCAGGCAAGAAAAAGGGAATAAGACCACACGTATATTCAGAAGAAGAGGGTAATTGACAACACTCCTTTCTCGATTTATAGTTAAGAAATTCTATGGCAGTAAGACATTCCGAATACCAATACCTCGATTTACTGGATGAAATTCTCAAAAAAGGAGAGCGAAAAGTTGACCGCGGGACAAATGTAGTCCTTTATTCACTTTTTGGTCGTCAGACCAGATACGATTTGTCGAAAGGATTTCCGATGTTAACCACTAAAAAAGTGTATTGGAAGGGAGTCCTTGAAGAGCTTTACTGGTTTATGAGCGGTCAGACGAATATAAAGTATCTTGTTGAGAAAAACGTTAATATTTGGACCGATTACCCCTATAAAATTTACGAAGGTAAATTTGAAAGGCAAAAGCCAAAAGGCAAAAGCCAAAAGTTAACCAAGGAAGAATTTATTGAAAAGATTAAATCTAGTGATAGTTTTGCCAAAAAGTGGGGGGAACTTCCAAGGATTTATGGAGAAATGTGGAGAAAATGGCCGACCCGTTCGAAGGGTAGGACTATTGATCAGCTGAAATGGGTCATGCAGGAGATGAAAGATGATCCGGACGCTAAGAATTTGATAGTTAATTCATGGAATCCTGAATATTTGTACACTATGGCGACCAATGAAGATGCCTCAAGATTTCCAATCTGCCACAACATGTATCAGGTAAGCCGTCGTGGAAATAAGCTTTCCCTACAGTTATATCAGCGAAGTGCCGATATCTTTCTTGGTGTACCATTTAATATAGCCTCATATGCGTTGCTTACTATGGTTTTGGCAAAGATCGCAGGCCTTGAGCCTGGAGAATTTATTCATACATTTGGAGATGTTCATATTTATGAGAACCATATAGAACAGGTTAAGGAGCAGTTGAAAAGAAAACCAAAAAAATTTCCAACAATAAAGTTCACAAAAAACTTTAAATCAATCGATGACTTCCGCCCCGAATACGTAGAGCTTGTTGGGTATGATCCTCATCCTATGCTTAAAGCTGAGCTGACTGTTGCCGGAGGGTTATACGATAAAAAGACCGGCAAAATGGCAAAGTAGTAAGAGTTCCTATGCTAAAAACAATCCCCACAGTAGGCGTTATTGCAATTTCTGAAAGCCGAGTTTTGTTAGTCAGACATGAAGAAGGAGCAGGACATATAACAGGAGTTTATGGTTTACCTGCGGGTAGAATCAATAATGACGAATCAGAACAACAAGCAGCCGCTCGAGAATTTCATGAAGAGACAGGCCTCTATGCTAAAGATATAGATTTTAAAGAATTTAGAAACAATTATTATATTGCCGATATTCCTAGGAAGGATGGAACGATAAAACGGTTCGGGTGGAGAGTTTTTAAAGTCCAAAACTTTTTTGGAGAGCTACTTGCAAGTGACGAAACAACTCCTGAATGGATAGAGATAGAAAAGCTTGATAAACTGGAAAAGGAAAAAAGACTTCTTCCTAATACATTGCTTGTAGTCAATGAGGTTTTAAAACAATGAAAATTTATGTAAGCCACTCAAGAAATTTTGACTACCTCAACGAGCTTTATAAGCCCCTGAAAGAAGCAGGACTTCCAGTAGAATTTATTTTTCCTCACGAAGACGGGTCAGAGTCATTTGATGCCAAAGATTTGTTTCAAAACCATAAAGTAGATTATGTGTTGGCGGAAGTTTCACAACCAGCAACTGGGCAAGGGATTGAGCTTGGATGGGCAGATATTTTTGGAGTTCCGATAATTTGTTTTTATAAATCTGGAACAAAACCTGCAAGGTCACTCATGGGTATAACAGGTAGGATCATAGAATACGGTGACAGCACCGATTTAATAAACAAACTAGTGGTAGAATTAGGTTTGAATATTGCTTGATGTTTACTACTTAATACAATTTTATGCCTGAAGAAATAACTTCAAAAGAAATTCCCGGGACGATGGAGACTGTTGGAGTTTTAATCTTCAACGAAACAAACGACAAGGCGCTGTTGGTTAAGCATACAAAAGCAGCACAAAATGAAGAGGGTATATACGGAATTCCAGCAGGACAAATTGAAATTGCCTTAAGTGAATCACCTAAAGAGGCCACTTTAAGGGAGTTGATGGAAGAAACGGGACTTGTTGCAAGAGAAGAGGATCTTGAACAGTTTGAAAACAATTTTTTTGGAACAAGTATTATCCGTACCAAAACAGGGGAATTAAAACCTGCACATATGAGGGTGTACCACTGTAAGGCTTATGAAGGAGAATTAAGAAATGACAGAAAAACAATCCCCGAATGGGTGGAAATTGATACCATTAATAAATGGGCGGAAGAGGATAAAGATAAAGAGCTATGGGAGAAGAAAAAACTTATGCCAAATGTAGATATAGCAATTCATAATTATCTTGAATCACAAAAAACAAAAACTTAAATGAAAATTTCACTCATTGCAGCAATTGGAAAAAATCGGGAATTAGGACGTGGTAATCAGCTTATATTTCAAATTCCGGAGGACATGAAATTCTTCCGAGAAAAAACCCGCGGTCATGTGGTTATCATGGGCAGAAAAACTTTTGAGAGCATCGGCCGCCCCTTGCCGGATCGTACAAACATTATAGTTACCCGTGATTCTGGCTTCATGATTCATGATTCAAACGTCAAAATTACTCATTCTATTGAGGAAGCGCTTGAATTGGCAAAAACGGTTGAAGAGAAAGAAGTGTTCGTTATCGGTGGAGCACAGATATATCAGTTGGCTATGCCTTATGCGGATAAATTGTACCTAACGATTGTAAATGAAAAAGTCAAAGACGCCGATGCTTTTTTTCCTGACTATTCAGAATTTAGAAAAGTATTATTTGAACGTCCTTCACGGGATAAAAACTATTCGTATACTTTCGTCGATCTTGCACGCTCATAAAAGTATTTTGTACTAATTTGAAAAGGTGTATATAATTTCCTTGAAATAACGTAAACCTTAGGCTATAATCAACCCATAGTCCCATGCCTGGTAGCCAAGAGAGAGACCGACATGAAGAATTTCAATTAATCCCGTTCCCGGGCAGTGACGATGCGGCCCAAATTTCTCCAAATCCACTGGAACAATCTGTAAGACAACCCATAGGCGCTGTAGTTTTTGAAAGGCTTCAAGGTGTTCATCAGTACGCATTAACTGCCCCGAGTTGTTTTGATGAGGACAAGAGGGGAAGAATAAAGGCATCTGTTCTAATACCTCATAGAGAACACAATATTCCCTCTTTTGTACCGGCAGAAGCGTATTTTGCAAATCACGGAATTAGCCCAGAAGAAATCGAAACATTATTTGATAGATGGGGAACGTGGAGGTTTCGACCATATATAGATGATATCTATTCGCTTTCAGCCTCTCAGGTGAACAGGGAATTGAGTACTGCTTTATTTCCAATAAATAATGGTGTTGATAGAATTTTGGACAGTCTTAATCCCAAGGGATATAATAAGCATGGAATTGAGCATCCGGGATCGGTTGTCTCGATTGCACATAGACTTCTTGATTTATATCCGGCTAATACTCACGAGGAGCAAGAATCGCGCAAGCGACTCGCATCAATAGCAGGGCAAGCTCATGATATTGGAAATATCTTCTATAGGGATGGGCATGGGCATGTATCTGCACAAATGCTTGAATTATTGGTGCCAAGTGTAAGGGGGGAAAAGGGTAAAAGTGTCGATGAGCGTTGGAAAACGATCCGAAAGACGATAATTCTTCACGATTCTGACAATATGCAAGCGGTTGCTGACTCTTGGGGTTTGGATGGCGAGGAAAAACTTGATAAGCTTGCAGCCACCATGAAGCCTGAGGGACTAGCAACTTTGATTGCAGACAAAGTGGATGTTGGGTATCAAAGAGTCAGTGATGCAATACTGGCGGGTGAGATTCCGGAAGATATCCATGCGGTCGTGAACGCGATGAGTTCCCATAACGCAGTAGAATTTGAGGGTGATTCGTTGGTTTGGAAATT
Organism: Candidatus Levyibacteriota bacterium; assembly: GCA_030645455.1. Classification (GTDB taxonomy): domain Bacteria; phylum Patescibacteriota; class Microgenomatia; order Levybacterales; family GWA1-39-11; genus JAUSNA01. The sequence continues at coordinate 6,443 of JAUSNA010000047.1, forward strand.
GGTATATAATCCTGAGATCCCCGACCATCTCAGTAAAAGCCTGCATTTTATTCCCGGTTGGAAAAGAAGATTGGCAGAGGGAGAGATTGATATACCATTTCAGAATTGGGAAAAAATGTTTAGGCATATCTATACAGATAGGATGGTTACTGCTGCACTTTGTTCGCTAGCCTTGTTTCCTTTTGCAAGAAAATTTGAGGTTCAAATGGTTGACGAGAGAGGTAATGAACTTCAAGAAAACATAGTTGTGGCGAGAGATTCTGTTGACGGCGACTTGGATAGTTTACGACAGCAAAAAAGTAAGCTTAAGACTTCGTAAGTAAAATATCCCTAGAACACATTAGTCTCGTGTATTGGCTACAAGATTTTTAACCAAAGGATGTACTGCAACTTTTTCTGCAATTTGAGCAGGCGTGCTCGTATCAGTACTATACCTAAGATCGTAAATTGGTCGTCCTTCTAATAAAAAGCCCATGTTGTCAGGAGTTAGACTATGATTTGTGGGGTATGCTAATCTAAATGCGTTCTCTTCATCCTGAATTTGTCGTGCGATTCTATCTTCGATAGCGTCTCGGGGTTGGGTAGTGCCCAGTCTGATTGCATCCAAAAACTTTCGTGAGCCTCGCACATCAGGTTGTGCATGAAGATATATCTTTACTGAGCTGAAAGGAAGTGGTATCGGATATTTTCTTCCGGCGTTCTCAAGTCCAGCTATATCAAATCCAGCATTTCTACCGTCTCCAAGAATTATTCGTTTGGCATGCTCGGCTTTTAATGGGGTTTTTATAAATGCACTATCGACTGCCCTTACTCTTTCAGGGTCCCGAAGAAATTCGCTTCGTTTCATGCCACCAAAGCTACGACTCAATCTCCGAGCTTCATCAGACAATGAAAAAAGAACAACATCGACGCCGTATCTTTCACTCAGCTCATCTGCCAATGCTTGGCTTGTTGATGTTGCGCCGGCACCGGGAAGCCCACTGATCGTAATAACCGAAGTGTCCGGTTTTCGGTACTCTCTTAAGTTTTCTCTGAGAATTTCAGAAAAAAAATCGTTTGTTGGTGTCAGTCTTTCACTCATGGTGAACAATTATAGGCTTAGTAGCCTCGAAATGCAAATGCTTGCAACTTCTTATCCGCTTTGCTTAAATAGCCTCAATGGAACTCGTTATTGACCTTCATCTTCATTCCCGTTATTCAAGAGCCGTAAGCCAACGCATGAACCTTGCCAACATGTATATTTGGGGCAGGAAAAAAGGACTTAACGTGCTTTCAATTGCTGATTTTACGTATCCATTGTGGTTCAAGGAGACACGCGCTCAGCTTGAGGAGGCAGCGGAAGGTATATATAAGCTCAAAAGAGAGAAGCAACTTGAGGAAGAATTCAATTTGCCTATTCGAGAAAATGACCCTGGGATGAGTTTTATGCTATCCACAGAAGTTGCATGTATTTATGGAGGGAGAATAAAAGATGGGATTTCAGGCTCGTATAGAATTCATAATCTCATCCTGGCTCCAAATTATGAAGTTGCACTAAAAATTAACAAAGCGCTTGTAGCCCGCGGGTTTAATCTCAATGCGGATGGACGTCCAATCTTGGGGATTACGGCTAAGAATTTGGTTGAGTTATTATTCGAAATTGACAGAAAAATAGTTCTTATCCCGTGTCACATTTGGACGCCGTGGTTTTCTCTGTATGGATCCAAAGGAGGGTATGACCGAATTGTCGATTGTTTTGGAGAATATTCAAAGTATATTTTTGCAGTCGAAACCGGGCTTTCTTCAGATCCTTCTATGAATTGGAGGATAAATGAGCTTGACACCCGTTCAATTGTAAGTTTTTCAGATGCACATTCTCTCGAAAAGATGGGGAGAGAAGCAACAGTTTTGAGAATTAAGAATCATGAATCAAGAATTAAGAATGAGGATATAACCTACAGCAATATTATGAATGCATTGGTTCGGGGTAAGGAGAAAGTATTTGAACTTGCGTATACAATTGAATTCTACCCTGAAGAAGGGAAATATCACTATACGGGACACAGAAATTGTAATGTGGTTCTTGCCCCCGATCAAGTAAAAGATAATGGTGTTATGTGTTCTGTTTGCGGGAAAGAGTTGACTGTTGGGGTGATGCAACGTGTTGAGGAGCTTTCCAATACGACCGATCAGAATTACACAGAAGAGGAAGATATATATGGGACCGTTTGGCTCAAAGATAAAAAGAAAAAGAAACCATCATATGTTAATTTAGTTCCACTTCTTGAAATACTTTCAGAAGCGCTTCATTCGGGGGTTTCAACGCAGGCAGTGACTACCATGTACGACAGTCTAATTTCCCATTTTGGCTCTGAGCATGAGGTGCTTTTAAGGGCACCTCTTGAAAAGATTCAAACCCTGCATGGGGTTACAATTGCAGAAGGTATTCAAAAAGTAAGACAGAGAAATATTCATATCACACCGGGGTTTGATAATACTTATGGTATTGTTGAAATTTGGGGTAAGAAAAATCAGATAACTTCTGAAAAAAAAGAAGAGCCACAGCTTGGATTTGAGTTTTAGGTACCCAATCATGATAAAATAGACAAATGCGTATATCCGTTGTTATTCCGGCCTTTAACGAGGAGAAGCGAATTGCTGCTTGTTTGAGGACCGTTTACAATCAAACACTCCCTGCTTTTGAGGTAATTGTGGTTGATAATAATTCCACCGATGATACTGCAAAAATCGCTAAGCAGATGGGTGCCACGGTAATTATTGAGAAAAACCAAGGTGTTACATTTGCTCGAAATACGGGTTTTAATCTGGTCCAGGGAGATGTTATCGCCCGTACGGATGCGGATACAATTGTTCCAACAACCTGGATTGAGCAAATCTCCCGTCATTTTGAAAATGACAAACAGTTGGATGCTTTGTCGGGCCCCGCAGTTTTTGGGATTAGTGTTTTTTCCCCGCTTCTAAGACTTTTGGTATTTGAGGCAAATAAAAGAATTTTTGGTCATTATGGATTGTTTGGCCCTAATTTGGCCATTAGAAAAAGTGCTTGGATACGGATTAAGGATGAAGTTTGTATGGACGATGATAAAGTTCATGAGGATACCGATCTGTCGATACATATAGGGAAAGGTGGGAAAGTAGGGTATGATAAAAATCTGAAGGTTAGGACATCGGCTCGCAGACTCAGACAAAGTCCATCGTCTTTATTGGTTGAGTATTTAATTAAATGGGCAGATATGATTGCCTTTCACAAAAAATACCGGATTACTAGGTTAGCATCGAATATAAGGCATAAAATGAGTAATTAGGTATTTTTTACCTTACTATTTCTGTAGAAAAGAAGATAGGTTACCAATACGATTCCTGAGGATACAACAAAACTAATTATTCCGTTTTCTATTCCCGGGAAGTAGTGATTGATTCCCACGACAAAAAAAACATTCAAATACTCAATCTTCTGCGTTACAATTGTGAGCACTGAAAGCAGGATAACGTGGAGAAATCCGTAGAAAAGAACCGTTTTGAAAAGTGCTCTAAAAAATCTTTTTTCGTTCATATTTTATATATTATGTAGGCCCACCGTGATTGTATTAGGGGTGGAGTTGTTGAAAAATGTGATTTTTCCAAAAGCAACATTAATGTTTTTTTTGGTAGTAATCGCCTCCCATTTGATAATTGTATATCTTTTTTGTAATTTTTCCAAAGAGTGCAATATACATGGTCGAAACGAAATATTTTGCCAGAACAGAAAATCCTTCTTTCTCAAATCTGCGTGCTGAAAATACCACTTTTGGTGAGGTTACGAATCCGATTTTTACTCCATGCCGATGCGCTTTACCGACAATATCATGATCTTCGCCGACAAATATAGTTTCATCAAATCCTTTTAGTTTTACAAACTTGTCCTTTTTGATAACGAAGTTGCCACCTGTGGAAAAAGGCATGTTAAGAGTGTTTGAGATACTGACAAGAATGTTTACGAATCCGTATGTAATTTTATAAATATATTTTTTGGAATCAGGTTTTATGGCCGGAATTATCATTTCATATCCGTTCCCTACATATTTTCTTACTCCCTCAATAAATGCAGGATAGATATAGTTATCTGCATCAATGAAGAATAAATATGCACCTTTTGCCTTTGATGCACCTATATTTCTAGAGCGGGAAATATTTTTGTCATTAATTCGGATGATATTCAGCGGAAAAGCGGTTTTGTACTCACTT
>JAUSNA010000055.1 GCA_030645455.1 Candidatus Levyibacteriota bacterium
GAGTAATATTCCACCGGAGATGTGGGGGGGGCAAGTTACTCGCGAGTATTTATATATAGATGATGCTATTGGTGCTTACGTAAAGCTTCTGCAATTGGATATTGCGACTGTTGGGAAAAATAGGGTTTTTAATATTGGTTCGGGTAATATAATTTCAGTTAAAGATTTAATAGAAAAAATAATCAAAATTTCAGGAGTAGAAATGGAGATTAATAGAATCGAGGATAAGCGTGAAATGGAAATAAGCAGCCAATATGTTGCGGTTAAAAAAGCAAAAAAAATGCTTCAATGGGAAGCAAAAACTGATATTGATAATGGTCTTGCAAAAACCATTGCTTGGTATAAGGAATTCTTCTATAATAAGCTAACTTTTTAAAACAGGTTAGATTGTTTTGAAAATATAATTTTATAATATCAGGTAACAAACTTTATGATACCGCTAATTAAATCAACTTTTCATAACGAAAAATCCACAAAAAAAGAGCTGATAAAGTTCATTCAAAAAGCTGACTACTTAAGTTTTGGAAAAGAATGCAAAAAGTTTGAAAGAAAATTTGCACGATACCAAGGAAGAGACCATTGCGTATTCGTCAACTCCGGTAGCTCAGCTAATTTAGCATTAATACAGGCGCTGCTTAATATGGGGAAAATCAAGAAAGGGGATAAGGTAGGATTTTCTGCTCTAACTTGGTCAACAAATGCGATGCCCGCAATTCAGTTAGGACTTGATACAGTTCCAATTGATGTAGAGTTAGATACTCTCAATGTTTCGAGTTCGAAACTACTAAAAGTACTTAAAAAATATAATTTGAAAGTAGTTTTTATAACAAATTTGCTGGGGTTTTGTGATGATTTAGATGAAATAAAAAAGATCTGCGATGAGCGGAAAATAATTCTTATTGAAGACAATTGTGAAGCTTTGGGAACCGTGTATAAAGGAAAAAAGTTAGGTAATTTCGGACTTGCCAGCACATTTTCATTTTACGTCGGTCATCATATGTCAACAATTGAAGGTGGATCAATATGTACCGATAGCAATGCCTTGGCCACGGCATTAGGACTTGTAAGGGCTCATGGCTGGGATAGAAATCTATCTGAAGGCAAACAAAGAAAGATTAGAGAAAAATTTAAAGTCAATTCTACATTTTATTCTCGATATACATTTTACGATCTTGGTTATAATTTAAGGCCAACGGAGATCAATGGATTTATTGGCAATCAACAGGTAAAATATCTTGACGAAATAGTAAAAAAAAGGAAAGACAACTTTATCAAATTTGCAAAAAATTTATACTCAAATCCCAACTATTATCCGATTCGCTACGATCACATAGATTTGATATCCAATTTTGCCGTACCAATCATTTGTAAATCAAAAAAAATTAGAGATGAGTTGGTCGAAAAATGCAATGGAAAAGTTGAAATACGTCCAATTGTTGGTGGGGATATTTCCCAACAGCCATTTTTTATTAAATATATGAATAAATACTTGGAGAATAATGCCAACGCTAATTTGATACATGAGCAAGGTCTCTATTTTGGTAATAACCCAGAACTTACAAGTAAAGAAATAAATCTAATTCTCAAAATATTTACCAACTAATAGTGAAAAATTTCTGGACTAATAAAAAAGTTTTAGTGACAGGCGGAGCCGGATTTATAGGGAGCCATGTAGTAGAATTATTGGTAGAAAAAAATGCAAAAGTTACTGTTCTTGATAATCTCCAAAACGGCAGTTTGGGAAATTTATCGGAAGTTAAAAACTCAGTTAAGCTAATTAAGGGTGATTGTAGCAATGAGAACGATGCGTTGAAGGCTTGTCTTGGTCAGGAAGTTGTGTTGAATTTGGCTGCTCGCGTTGGAGGGATTGAATATAATAGAACTCATCAGGCAACAATGCTAAAAGACAATTTGCAGATAGCAACAGTAATGACTGAAGCTGCAAGAAGATCAAAAGTGGAACGGATGCTGGCTGTTTCTTCCGCCTGTGTTTATCCTAGAAATTGCTCTGTTCCTACTCCTGAGTCGGAAGGATTTCTCGATGAACCTGAGCCGACAAACGGGGGGTATGGGTGGGCAAAAAGAATGAGTGAGCTTTTAGCAAAATATTATTGTGAAGAATTCGGAATGAAGATAGGAATTGTAAGACCATATAATTGCTATGGTCCACGTGACCATTTTGACCCCGCAACATCTCACGTGATTCCCGCACTCATAAAAAGGGTATTTGATGGTGACGACCCCTTGGTAGTTTGGGGTTCGGGAAATCAAACACGGGCTTTTCTATATGTGACAGACATGGCAAGGGGGTTGCTCTTAGCCGCGGAAAATTATCCTGTTCCTGATCCTATTAACTTGGGAACGGATGAGGAAATTTCTATCAAAGAGTTGCTTAATAAAATTGTTACCATTGCTAAAATCTCACCCAGAGTAAAATTTGATATAACAAAACCTGACGGAAGCGTGAGAAGAAATAGTGATAATAAAAAAGCTATCAAGAACATTAATTTTAAAGCCACTGTTTCGTTAGATGAAGGCCTGAAAAAAACAATAGAGTGGTATAAAATCAAAAAAAATGAAAAAAACTAAAAAATTACTTGTGACAGGATCTGCCGGACTTATTGGTTCCGAATCTGTGAAGTTTTTTGCGAAAAAGGGATTTGAAATATTTGGAGTAGATAATAATATGCGTAGTTACTTCTTTGGTGAAGAGGCAAGCACCGATTGGTCTCGCAGAAACTTAGAAAAGGAGCTGAAAAATCAATATCATCACTATCAAATAGATATAAGAGATTTTGAAGGACTGCAAAAATTATTTAAAAAGCAAAAATTTGATCTTATCATTCACACGGCAGCGCAGCCTTCTCATGATTGGGCTGCAAAAGAACCTCTAACAGATTTTGGAGTCAATGCTGTTGGAACACACAATCTTTTGGAATTAACTCGGCTGTATTCGCCCGAAGCAGTTTTTATATTTACTTCTACGAATAAAGTATACGGAGATACGCCAAACGCACTACCATTAATTGAAAAGAAGCTTAGATTTGAATTACCCAAAACCCATAAATTTTACAAAGGTATTGATGAATCGATGTCTATAGATAATTCAAAACATAGTATCTTTGGAGCATCTAAAGTTGCTGCTGACGTAATGGTTCAGGAATACGGAAAATATTTTGGTATGAAAACCGGAGTATTTCGAGGGGGGTGCCTTACAGGCCCTGCTCATAGTGGTACTCAGTTACACGGATTTTTGGCGTATCTTGTGAAGAGTATTGCAACAGGAATTCCTTACACAATTTTTGGTTATAAGGGAAAGCAGGTGAGAGACAATATACATTCTTACGATTTAGTAAATGCCTTTTATCACTTTTATAAAAAACCCAGAAGTGGGGAAGTATACAACATGGGTGGATCACGACATTCAAATGTCTCAATGTTGGAGGCGATTGAAAAGATAGAGAAAGTTCTTAAGAAAAAAGCAATCGTTAAATATGATAAGCGCAACCGCAGCGGAGATCACATTTGGTATATAAGTGATGTTTCAAAATTTCAAACGCATTTTCCTGATTGGAAATATAAATATGACGGTGACAAAATCATTGAAGAAATAGCACATTCAGGACATGGTGTAGTGTCATGACAAAGAATGTTGTTATCTCATCGCACGTACTTTTGCCCGGAGCCTCACACGCATTAAGAGACTACATTATAAAAAAAGGAAAAGTTAATCTTTTGTTTATTTCCTTACCATTAATAACCCAAGAGCATCTTTTTGTCGAAAATTACACCAATGGTAAAAAGGAATTAAAGGACAGACGAAAAAAAATTAATCTGAATATCATTGAATATATTTATGAGTTAGTCTACATTTTGTGGTTCTCAATAATTTTTAGTAAGAAAATAGATGTTTTTTTTGGAGTTGATCCTCTAAATGCATTTGCCGGTTTGATTTTAAAAAGATTTGGTAAAGTTAGTAAAGTTGTATTTTATGGAATAGATTTTGTTCCAAAAAGATTTGAAAATAATGTGATTAATGCACTCTTTCACTTTATTGAAAAAATTGTAGTAAAGCAATCTGATGAAGTTTGGAATGTATCTCCCCGGATAGCTGAAGGAAGAAGGAAGTACCTGAAGATTGATGATAAGAAGTTTTTGCAAAAAACTGTTCCGATCGGTATCGATAAAATTACCAGAAAAAAAAGTGATAAAGTAAATTACAAAATGATTTTTATTGGACACTTACTTGAAAAGCAGGGATTGCAGCTAGTGATCGATGCACTTCCAAATATTCTCATGAAAGTGCCTGATTTGAAATTGATTATCATTGGAGGTGGCGAGTTCGAGAACGTGTTGAAAGGACGAGTAAGAAGCTTGAAATTAGGAAACACTGCAAATTTTTTAGGCTGGATACAAGATAGGAAAATAATAGCGAATGAGATGATGAGAAGTGATATTGGTATTGCTTGTTATAAGCCGGAAAAAGATAGACTTACTAATTTTACATACTATGCTGATCCTACAAAGATCAAAGATTATCTTTCATTCGGGTTGCCGGTATTGACTACAAATGTACCTTATAATGCCCGCGAAATAAGTAGTGCCGGCTGTGGTTTTGTAGTAGAATACAGAAAAGAATCAATAGAAAAAGTAATAATCGGTTTTTATAAAAATAGGTCTCAGATAGCCGAGAAAAAAAAGCAAGCATATTTGTATATAGAAAAATCTACTTGGAAAAGAATTTTTGATAAAGCAACAAATGAAATCATTTAAAAGTTTAGATCAATACAGAAGGGATATCTTTACAAAAATGAATCTTCCTCTTAAACGTGGCGGTAAGATATTGGATGTAGGTTGCGGTGATGGGGATGACTGTAAAGTTTTCATTGACAATTTCAAATTAAAAACATACGGCATAGATGTATATAGGAGTGAGAAGATCAGAGACGTTAATGAATTGAATTTTAAAAAAGGATCAATATATGAAATTCCTTTTGGGGATAATTTTTTTGATTATGTTTTTTTACAAAATGTACTACATCATGTTGACGAACCAAAACAACGGAACAAAAGACATGTAGAAGCATTAAAAGAATTAAAAAGGGTATGTAAAAGGGGAGGACTCATAATGATTTTGGAAGGAAATAGATATAATCCGTTATTTTACCCACATATGGTGCGTATGGAAAAGCACGATCACTTTAAGCAGAGCTACTTTTATAAGATCATTGGCCAAGTTTTTCAAAGATATGAAATTAAACATTTTGAAGGGCACGTTTATCCGGCTTCACTAATAAAACTATTCAAGGTTTACGATTGGGTTATGGATAATTTTTCTCCAAAACAATTTAAAGCTTATAACTTAGCAATAATCGAAAATGAAAAATAAAGGACATTATAAAAAACAACTGGACTATTTCGGGAAAGAATTTTCAGCAATTGATTCATATAAATTGGCGTCTTGGCAAAAAAGTTATATTGAGAGAATAAAAAAAAATATGCTACAAAAAAAATATGATAAAAAACAGATTCTCGATATTGCAACCGGGAGTGGATATGTGGCAATCGAGATGGCCAGACTTGGCTTGAATGTAATTGCTACAGATCTCACTCCGCAAGCATTGGAGAATATCAATAATACAAAGAAAAAGTTGGGTTTAAAGAACTTAAAAACGATTAATTGTTATGCGGAGAAAATTCCTGTTCCCTCCGAAAGCTGCGATTTTATCGTGGCAAATGCAATTTTAGAGCATATCCCAAATGAGAAAAAAGCAATAAATGAGTGGATAAGGATACTTAAGCCAGGCGGGAGAATGATGGTAACAGTTCCTTTGCGGTTCCGGTATATTTGGCCTTTCCTCTGGTTGCCTAATTACTTGCATGATCAGAAGATCGGGCATTTGCGAAGATATGATAAGCAAATTTTGGAGAGTCGTTTTAAGCTGAAGGTGATCAACACATACTATACGGGACATCTTATCAAAGTGTTTGGAATTATTCTATCGTTACTGACAAAAAAAGCAAACATCGTGAAGAAATACGAAAAATTGGATACTAAAAAATCAAATCAAAGGTATGGTGCGAATAACATTTCGGTGATATTTGAAAAATCTTTATGAACAAATTTATTTACAAAAGTATATTCATGTATGCAAGTCTTCAATTCTGCGGGAACATCGAGGAGTATTTCTCTACACACTCTGAAAAGTTTGTTGTTTTTATTGTTATGCCGCGTTTGAAAAATAGCAGTAATTTACTAAGAGTATATTTTAGGGGCAAACTTATTGAAGAAAAAACGGTGACTCTCTCGGAAAATATATTTTTATATTATTTTTTATGGCATTACAACCATTGGAAAATTCTTTTGAAGTATTTTTCGTACCATGAGAAATTTTATGTTGTAACAGGACATCCGGTTTCGTTCTTTGGACTTTTTTTGCAAAGGATCATAAGGCACAGAGCTAGATTTATTTACTGGATGGGTGATTATTTCCCGGGAGACGGGTTTGTGATTAGAATTTTTGAGAGAGTAAAGAAGTTTTATCACGATCGAGCTGATTACAATTTATATCTTAGTGACGGGATCAATCAAGTTTTAAATAACGGAAAGACAACAAATAACAATAAAAAAAAGACTGTTATGTGGGGTGTCAAACCTGTAAGCACTAGCAAAAAAACTTCCCTGAAAGGTTTTAACATTCTCTTTGTGGGGCTAATCAAGAAATCACAAGGATTACAAACAGTTTTTGAATTACTAAGCAAAGATAAGCTGCTCAATATTAGTATTTTAGGCATTTGTGATAAGCCTTTATATAAGGAATACATGAAATTAATCAAGAGTTACAAGATTATTGAAAGAGTATATTTCCCTAACAAATTTTTTTCCGACGAGAAATTAATAGAATTTGCTCAAAAATGCCATGTCGGAGTCGCGATGTATGATACGGATAAAACAAACCCTACTTATTATACAGATCCTGGAAAGGTAAAAACTTATACCCAACTGAATTTGCCGGTTATCATGACTAATACTTCAGGCGTAGCTGCTTACATAAAAAAATATCAAGCCGGGGAAGTAATAGATAGTAACGAAATTTCCGGTGCAATCACGAAAATTAAAAATAACTACGATAAATATTTAAGAGGAGTAATAAGGTTTAATAACTACTTTGATATGAATAAGTACTACAAGGAAAAATTTAGGTTTATAGAATCAATAAAATGAATAAAAAAAAGATCGTACCGGTAAGCATAATAATACCCATGAGAAATTCGGAAACAACAATTCTGGAGACTCTCAAGAGCTTGCGCAAGCAAACCTATCCAATCGCAGAAATAATAATTGTTGACAATGTTTCAAGCGATAATTCCGTTGCAGTAGTAGGAGATTATAAAAAAAAGTTCACAAACACCCCTATTTATTTATTGGTAAACACTAAGAATAGAGGAGTGGGTGGAAGTTATAATCGCGGAGTGAGCAAATCCACTTCGAATTTAGTTGTTCTAATGCATTCCGATAGCACTCTCAGAACTACAAATGAATTAGCAAAGCTTGTTGCGCCGATTACTAAGGATAAAAATGTAGTGGCTACATATTCATCTATTGTTCTTCCTAGACGTGTTTGGGTTACTTATAATTTTTGGCAAAAACTATTATCGGTAAGAGCTGTTGATAAAAAACAGCCTGGACTCAACGGCAAATTTGATTGTATTTCAAAAAAAATATATCAGGATATCGGAGGTTTTAATATCACTCAGTACGGACATCATATTGATGTTGGTGCCGATGATGCGGATTTGCATCTAAGACTTGCAAGGAAAGGCAAAGTTGTTGAAGCAAAATCAGAGGTAATACATTTACACTATTTGGGTCCAAAATACTCGTTGTTAGACCTTTTTGATAACCGAAGACTTTTGGCCCGATCTTATGGCCGGTTACTGCGCTTGGAGAATATTAAGTTAGGATTTGCAGCACTAGTTTTTTTTATCAAGCCGATTTTGGTGCTACTTCTTGTATTGCCATTCATGTTCCCCTTAAATTTAATTCTCTTATTGTCATATGTATTCTGGTATTATTCCAAAATGTATGTTACCAGGGAGACTTTGTTAAATCCTCGAATATTACTTTTGCCCATCGTAACCGTATTACTTACTTTGCTTGAAGTGTATTGGATGTTGAAAGCTTTCTTGTTTTTGAATAAAAGTAACGTATAATAATTTTTATGCAAACAGTACTCCTTAGTGGCGGAATTGGATATAGACTTAAAGAAGAAACTGAATTCAAGCCAAAGCCTATGGTTTTGATAGGAGGAAAACCTATACTGTGGCACATAATGAAGATATATTCTTTTTATGGTTTCAACGAATTTATAATAGCATTGGGATATAAAGGAAACTACATTAAAGAATATTTTATAAATCAAAAATATTTCGCAAATAACTTCAAGTTAGATACTTCTACCGGGACTGAAACATTTGTTAATAATGGTCAAAACCTTTCCGATGATTTTAAAATAACCTTTGTTGATACCGGGGAAGAAACACTTCCGGGAGAAAGAATCTTAAGAGTAAAAAAGTATATTCCTGCAGAAGATAATGACTTTATGGTTACATACGGGGATGGGGTAGCAGATATTGATATAAAGAGATTAGTTGAATTTCACAGGAAGCAAAATACAATCGGCACCGTAACAGGTGTTCATCCTCGTAGTAAATATGGATTGCTTTCTGCAGGTAAAAATAACATTGTAGAAAAATTTTTGGAAAAGCCGGTGCTGATGGATTGGGTGAACGGTGGATTTATGGTATTTAAGAAAGAGGTCTTCAAGTACTTGAAGACCGGAGAAATGGAACATAAGGCATTAGCAAGACTAGTAAAAAAAGGGCAACTTTCCCTATATATTCATAAAGGTTTTTGGCACTCAATGGATACTTACCCAGATGTTGAAAATTTAAATAAGTTTTGGCGAGAAGATCCGAAATGGAAGGTATGGCAGGATTAAAAAAATCTAAGATTATCGTTACGGGGGGAGCAGGTTTTATCGGTAGTCATTTAGTTGAACAATTACTTTCGTTGGGAGCCGAAGTTGTCGTGATAGACATTCATATTGATCCTCATTCATACTTTATAGTTAATAAGATCTACAGAAATACGAAGTTTGATATCCTTGATATTTGTGACAGGCAGGCTGTGAGGGATTTTTTGCAGAAAGAAAAGCCCGACTATATTATTCATTTAGCGGCGCAAACACTCGTTACAACTGCATACGAAAATCCGTATGAAACATTTAACACAAATATTATGGGAACTGTTAACATATTGGAAGAGGCTAGGGGTCTTGACGGTATTCAGGGGATTATCGTAGCATCGACCGACAAAGCATATGGAAAGACGCAAAAGACTTATTCGGAAGATCACCCCCTGAACGGAGATCATCCTTACGATGTGTCAAAGTCCAGTACCGATCTTATAGCAAGGACTTATTTTAAGACGTACCAACTACCTGTTGTTGTGACAAGATTTGGAAATGTCTATGGAGAAGGGGATGTACATATGGATAGAATAATTCCCGGTATTTGCGAAGCTGTCATTAGAAATAAAATTCTAGAAATTAGAAGTGATGGCAAATATATACGTGATTATTTATATGTTAATGATGTAGTCGAGGGATATATATTCTTGTTGAAAAATATTGGAAAATTGCAGGGTGAAGCATTTAATTTTTCCTCCAGCGATAAATTATCTGTGTTAGAATTACTGTCTAAATCTGAAAACCTGTTAGGAAGAAAAATCCCATATGAGGTCTTGAATAACGCAAAAAATGAAATACCATACCAGCATCTAAATGATCAAAAAGTGCGAAAATTGGGATGGAAAAACAATTACAGTTTTGATAAAGTGTTTGTGGATATACTAAATTGGTATCGAAGTGTGTTATAGTTTTTTATAAATTATTATGTATAAACCGTCAAAAACAATCCTTACCGCCGGACCATCCATTTCTTCATTGGAGTTAAAATATGTGATGGATGCAGCAAAAAATGGTTGGAATGAGGAATATGATAAATACCTTCAAAAATTCTCAGAAGCATTCGCAAAATATATAGGTGTTAAATATGCATGGCCCACATCAAGCGGAACGGGAGCGCTTCATTCCGGACTCATGGCTATGGGTATTGGAAAAGGGGATGAAGTTATTGTTCCTGAAATTACCTTTGTTGCATCAGCAAATGTTGTTGAGTACGTCGGAGCGAAGCCGGTGTTTGTCGATGTTGAAAAAGACGTATGGACCATTGATCCAAAAGATGTCGAGAAAAAAATTACGAAGAGAACCAAAGCAATTATGCCTGTACATATCTATGGAAATGTGTCTGATATGGATCCAATTAACAAACTTGCAAAGAAATTTGGACTTAAAGTTATTGAAGATGCTTGTCCCTCAATAGGAGCTGAGTATAAAGGAAAACGAACGGGCAATCTGTCCGATGTTGCAGCATTCAGTTTTCAGGGTGCAAAAATTATGGTTACAGGTGAAGGTGGAATGTTAGTTACAAACAATGCTGATATTTACGAGAAAGCTAAGTATTGGGGTAATAACGCTAAGCATAAAACTAAAGCATTCTGGAATGATGACATAGGGTATATGTACAGAATGTCTAATTTACTGGCGGCTTTAGGTTTGGGACAGCTTGAGAGAAATGATACGTTTGTTACCAAAAAACGAAAAATATTTAGCTGGTACAAAAAAAGGTTGGGTGATATAGAGGGAATATCAATGAATGTTGAAAAGGAAGGAACAAAAAGTATTTATTGGATGAGTTCGATAGTGTTGGATAAAAACTTTGGTTTTTCCCGTGATGAACTTATGATGAAATTGAAGGAAAAAAAGATTGACACCCGCCCATTCTTTTACCCTTTAAGCATGTTTACTATGTGGAAGGAGCAGAAAACACCAAATGCTCATCATGTCGGACTTAACGGAATAAATTTGCCGAGTGGTGTAAATTTGAAGGAAGAGCAAATTGATTATATATGTAATATTTTGCGATCAATCCTTTTATCTTAAGAATAAATACCTGTGTTACAAAATTACCAGAAGTTTGTTGATTCGGAGCTCGACTTCATTAAAAAGCATACCATCCCGTATACATTGATTGTTCGAAATGCCAATAGCGATATTATTGGATATCTTGAGGCAATTACAACAAGGGACGAAAAGGATAATGCAGTTATTAAAGATTTAAAAGTCTGGAGAGAAAAGAATCAGCAGGCTTTTCCATCACAGTTTAAAGTAACTTTGAAAGGAACCCGCTCATGGTTTAAAGCACAGCTGATAGGTAAGAATGATCGGATTCTTTTTTTTGTGAAGGATTTGGATGGAAATAGAGTTGGTCATGTAGGACTGTACAGGTTTGATTACAAAAAACATACATGCGAAATCGATAACGTGATTAGGGGATCTAAGTCCTCACCGGGAATTATGACAATGGCACTTACTACACTTATAAATTGGACAAAGAATGAATTAAAAACTGATAATATTTTTCTTACTGTTTTTTCCGATAATCCTAAGGCTATAAAATTATACCGAAGGTGTGGGTTTATAGACCACAAGCTAATTCCTCTTGAAAAAAAAGTCAGCGGGAAGGTGATTAATTGGGAAGAGAATTACAAAATTGATCCTAAAAAAGCCGAAAGAAGTTATCTAAAAATGATTCTCTCATGACAGAATTTCCCACGATTTCTATAGTCACTTGCTGCTATAATCCTGACCTTAAGATTTTTAAAAAATCTTTAGAGTCAGTTTCTAATCAATTTTACCCCAAAAAATATATTGAACATATTGTAATGGATGGCGGTTCAACCAATGGAGCAGAGGTATTAGCGAGGGAAAATGGGTGCCTTGTTGTTAAGAGATCGGATTTATTAGATAAAGCTCTGACAAGAATGGCCCTTGGCATTAAATTAGCCAAAAACGATATAATTTTATTCTTGGAACCTGATAATATTATTCAGGGAAAGAATTGGTTAAGAAAAATGATCCAGCCGTTTATAGATGACCCCCATATAGTAGGCACATTTAGTATGTACAATGGCTATGCGAAAGGGATGCCATTGTTAACAAAATATTATGCATTGGTTGGTGCAAATGATCCAATTCTTTACTATTTGCAAAAGTCGGAGAAATTAACACATTTAGAGACTAAATATAGTTTGGGGAAATTAATACGCAAAGGAAGTGGGTATGTTATTGTTGAGTTCGATAAGAAGACATTGCCAACATTGGGGGATAATGGACATATGGTGAGAAGAAAATTGATATCCGATGTAATTAAGGATCCTGCCAAATTTTTGCACACTGATGCCTTTTTCAAATTAAATGAAAGGGGTTACTCAAGGTATGGTGTTGTAAAAAACTCTATTATTCACTACGCAGGACATGACATCTTTAGAAATCTAATGAAGCGTACGAAGTACAAAAGCCAATTCTATAGAAACACTAATTATAAGAGGGTCTATCATGTGTTTAGTTATCAATCAAAAAAAGACCTTTACAAATTGGTCAAATTTATATTATATTCACTTACCATAGTACAACCGTTAAGTATGAGTATAAGAGGCTATTTAAAAAATAAAGAGTTAGCTTGGTTTTTACACCCCGTGATGTGTCTGGGGACTCTCATAGCATATAGCATTTCAGAAATAAAAAGCTTAAGTCGTTATGCAAGATAAAAAATTATTAGAGGTATCAAAAAAAATCAGAAGAAGTATTTTGGAAATGAGTTATAAAGCGCAGAGTGCTCATACCGGAGGTGCACTTTCTTGTGTTGAAATTCTTGTTGCATTGTATTTCAAAACAATGAAGGTTTTTCCAAAAGATCCATATAGTGAAAAACGCGATCGTCTATTCTTCAGTAAGGCTCATGACGCAAAAGCTTTGTATGCTGTGCTTGCTGAAAGAGGGTTTTTTGAGAAAAAATTGCTAGATGGATATGAGATGGAGGGGGGCAAACTTCCCGGTCACTCAACAAGGCATTGTGTTCCTGGTGTTGAAATATCTGCAGGGTCTTTGGGGCACGGACTTTCCATTGCTGTTGGGAGTGCTTTTGCCGGAAAATTAAAAAAAAGTAACCATAAAATATTTGCGATTCTTAGCGACGGAGAATGTGATGAGGGATCTACATGGGAAGCGATTCTTTTTGCAGGACATCATAAATTGGAAAATATAATCACTATAGTTGACTACAATAAGCTTCAAGGATATGGTATTACTACAGATGTTCTTGATCTGGAACCTTTTGGAGATAAGTGGAAAAGTTTTGGATGGAATGTGATCTCAACAGATGGACATGACTTTAATAAGCTAATCCCCGCAATTGAAAAAGCTAAAAATTCCAAGGGGAAACCAACAGTTATTATAGCAAATACAATTAAGGGCCTCGGCGGGGTTGAGATGCATATTAATAAAGTTTCATCCCAATACAAGCCACCAACGAAAGAAGAAATTGATGAAATATTGACTTAAAATATGAGAATTGCATTTGTTAATACATTATTTAAACTCGCTAAAAAGGATAGCAGAATAATTTTGTTGACAGCAGACTTAGGATACTCTGTCTTTGAGGAGTTTCAAGAAAAATTGCCAGATCAATTTTTAAACGTTGGTATTGCTGAGCAAAATATGACTGGAGTTGCTGCCGGGATGGCAATAGAAGGCATGAAGCCGTTTATTTATTCAATAGTACCATTTGCTACAATGAGAAATTTTGAGCAAATCCGAAATGATATTTGTTATCAAAACCTTAATGTAAAAATCGTTGGTGTTGGTGCGGGTTTTTCCTATGGTCCGTATGGGCATACACACCATGGACTCGAGGACGTTGCAATTTTGCGACCGCTTCCCAACATGACAATTTTTACTCCCGGGGATCCTGTTGAGACTTCCCTCGTAACGACAGAAGCTGTAAAGATGCAAGGTCCTGCATACATACGGCTTGGTAGAGCAGGGGAGCCAGTTGTGCATACGGTTGCGCCTCAATTCAAAGTTGGAAAAGGAATAGTTCTTCAGAAAGGAAAAAAAGTAGCATTGATTGCGATGAGCACTATGCTTGCAAGTACAATTGAGGTTGCCAAAAAATTAAAAGAAAAAAATTTGACCCCGACGATAGTTAGTATTCCAACAATAAAACCTTTCGACAATGAACTTATCTTGGATATTTTTAAATCCCACGAATATATATATAGTCTTGAAGAACACTTTGCTGTGGGAGGACTGGGAAGCGCTGTTGCCGAAGCTGTTGTTACTAGTAATGTTTCGTTCAAAAAATATCATATGTTTGCCGCGCCTGACAAATTCTCAAAAGTTATAGGGGATCAAAGATACATGAGGAATGACAATGGATTATCTGTCGATCAAATTTTAAAGAAAATTATTTCCGATACTTCTTAATAAAAGTATTTATTACCTCTTCAATACGGTTAAGATGTTCTTTTTCCAATCCGTGGTGACAACCAATTACAAACCCGCGTTCCATTATTGTATCGGTGTTTTCGGTGCTTCCAACTATCCTGTGTTTTATATTTTTGAATCCGGGTTGGCGCAATATATTTCCGGTAAAAATTGGCCTTGTTTGAATATTTTGCTCTTCAAGGTATCTGACAAGCTCAAGCCTTGTAAAGGGAGCATTACTCCTAATTGTTAGAGGAAAAGCAAGCCATTGGGTTGAAACTTTCTCATTTTGAATGGGAAGAATAAAGTAATTTTCGTATTGCTTGAAAAATTTGGAAAGATGGGAAAAATTTCTTTCACGCGTTTTTCTAAATTTAGGGAGTTTTTTTAGCTGCGCGTTACCAAAAGCCGCACCCATTTCGTTTGGAAGAAGGTTGTAGCCCACTTCCTCGAAAATAAACTTTGCGTCATATGCGATTCCATCAATCTTGTATGCAAATCTTTTATCAATACTTTCTGACTCACTAAAGGCTGAAGAGCTTCTACCCCAACCTCTTAGCATTCGTGCTTTCGGTAACCAATCTTTATTGTTAAATAAAACCATTCCTCCATTACCGCCGGCAGTTATGATGTGGGATCCAAAAAAGCTAGTCGTAGTAATATCTGAGTATTTTCCGGATGGCTTTTTATTAAAAGATCCACCAAAAGTATCACACGAGTCCTCTATGAAGAGAAGATTATTTTTCTTCGCAATTTTTTGGAGTCTTGCAAGATCAGGAATATTACCCATAAGAAGTGGAACCATTATTGCTTTCGTTTTTGGAGTTATTGCCTTTTCAAGGCTATCAATATTAATAGTGAATTTTCCCTCTTCTGCGTCAACAAATACGGGAGTTAGTCCTAGTTGAACCATGGGGGCAACGGTTGTTGAAAAGGTAAGAAGGGGAGTTATGATCTCGGATTCTTTTGGAAGATCAAGCAGTGATAGCGCCAGTAAATTTGCAGAAGAACCTGAATTTACCATTAGTCCAAATTTTTTCCCAAAATGTTTTGCTACAGATTCTTCAAATTTAACAACCTCCTGCCCTAAATTTGTTCTGTGCTCGTCAAGAACTTTATTAACTGCATTCTTTTCTTCTTTTCCGTGTACGGCGAGGGCATAGGGAATTCTTAGATATGGTTTCTTCATGGTATGAGAAGATTATATGGATCGGGGAGTTCATTATCAATAGTTAAATAACCAAACCTGTGATATTATCTATTGATTAAAATGTTGCATAAAAAACTCCTGCTTTTCGTTATCCTTTTTTTGATAATTATCCCCTTTTTTTGGATCCCTTTCGGAAGTATGGATTTGGGTGGTGATGCCTCGAGACTTTATTTTTACGATCCCGCCTCCTATCTTTATAACTTTAGCTTGTTCCATGTTGTGCCTCAAGGTATTGGGCATGCAGACCCCAATTTTTTTTCAATCCCCTACTTATTGTTACTTGTACTGTTGCAACTAATTATTCCTGATCCATATTTCATAATATCTATTTACAGTGCTGTAAAATTATGCGCTGCTTTCCTTGCAGTCTACCTAATTTTAAGAGAATTGCTAAATCATGTAAAAAAAATATCAGAGACATCTTCTTACATTGCATCAATAGTAACAGGCTTAGTTTATGTGTTTATGTCTACCATGACTGACAATTGGGATAAAGCATTACTTTCTCATGACCAGGTTTTTGTAAATCCATTAAGCTTTTGGCTTTTATTGAAATTTTTGCTTACAAGCAAGAGTAGGTATCTTGTGTCGTTTTTGCTTTTATCTTTTGTTGTTTCCCACAGTTTTTCCTACACTTCAACGCCTGCATTTTTTGCATTTTTCCCCCTAGCTATAATATTTATTTTTTGTTTTGCACTATTTATTGCTAAGGTTAAAATTCCGATAAAGGGACTTTTGGGTGGCATTATATTATTCATTGGACTACAAGCATTCCATTTATTTCCACAAGCCATGAATTTGTTCGATTCCAATAGTTATATAAATAGTCGGGTTTTCAATACGCAAAGCATTGATCAAGAAGGGATAAGATACTACATATCGCTTCTTCCTATAGCAAAAGTCAGCAATTACATTTTATTGGCCTTTGGGAGAGACAGATTAATTATGTTTTTTGTCCCACTAGTAATATTACTTGGATTTATTTTTAACAAAGTTAATAAAAAGCTTTTAATAGTTACTTCAGTTTTTTATATTGTTTGTTTATTGTTGCTTAGTGCAAATGTAACTCAGGTATGGGTAGAGGTCTATAAATCTTTTTTTTATATTCCCGGCTTTTCGATGTTCCGGAATTTTATTGGTCAGTGGCTATTTGTTTATTCATTTTTTTACTCTATTTTATTTGGGCTTTCACTATATTCGTGTCTGTACGTTCTAAAAAATAAGTTAAGATATTCATTTGCGTTAATTCTAATAGGTTTGATAATAGTATCCGGTTGGAAATTAGTTGCCGGCGGATCTGTTAATAAAGTATTGTTTAATGGTACCAATACTAGAGTTGCCACATCTTTTAGTAGGGATTTTATAGATACAATTTCGTTTATTAAAGTTTTACCAACAAGTGGTAAAATTCTCACTCTTCCCCTAACGGATTCATTTTATCAAGTAGTCCCTTCAAATGATTATAAAGGTGTTTATATCGGACCTTCTGTAATTTCTTATATTTCAGGCAGTAAGGATTTTGCTGGTTATCAGGTTTTGGGACCTTATGGAAATGAATTTTTGCGTTTAGCAAAAGAAAAAAAATATGATGAGCTGAAGAAATTACTAGGCATATTGGGTATAGAGTATATTTATTGGAATTCTGATCCTTTTATTTTGGATAAGAATTATGAACCATTTTTGTATGGGTTTGTTGGAAATTCTCTTCCGCAGTCTCAGGCAGATTATGCAGAATTTTTAGGAAAAATTACCGGTAAGAAAATTTGGAGCAAGGGCTATTACCATCTTTATGAAGTCGATGATAAATATCTCACGCCTCATATATATATTCCAAAATCTATTCAATCCGTTGATGAGAAAAAATCCGATACCCCTGCGGGAGATTGGAATGGCGATAGGGCTTTTGTAGTATATGTTGAAAGCCAGGTATGTAGTGAGCTAAACGGAAGCTGCAATGCTATGGGGAACAACAAGACCACTCTCTCATTTCGAAGAGTTAATCCTACAAAATATTTTGTGAAAGTCAGTAATGCAAAAAGTCCTTATATCTTAGTGATGTCTGATGCTTACAGCTCGGGCTGGAAGCTTTATCGTTCGGATACTGCAATCAAAATACTTGGTAAATTAACGAAATATGGTAATGGTTATGCTTCTGAATTTACACCAAAAAACGAATTCTTTCCTGAAAATTTATTTGAAACGTTATTTTTGAGTAATATTCCTGAAAAAAAGCATATAATGGTCAATGGATATGCCAACGGTTGGAAAATTGAAAGTTCAGGAAGCAATGATGAGCAGTACTTCGTGCTTGAACTTGTTAATCAGCGGATATTCTATTTTTCAGCAGTAATATCAGGGCTATCTCTTATTGCAGTATTTATTTGGATTGTGTTGCTGTATATAAGAAGAAAAACTATAATTAGAAAATGAAAAAAATAAGAAAATTTGTTAAAAGTAGAAAATCGGGGTTAATTGTAATAGCTCTAATTGCGGTTATAGTAGACGTCTTCTTTTTAACAGGGCAATCGGATATAAAGTACTTCGGAGTACTTACGCTTTACGGATTTGTTTATTGGATTACAAAATTCGGAAGCATAACTACTTTTCTCTTCTGTATTTTCCTGCTTATTCTTCTTTGTATATATTATTTGCTACTTGGTACCGTTGATGCTACTGAGAAAATTGCCGTCTGGTTTGTGCTGTTCTTTGCAATTGGTGTAATACAAAAATGGAGAGAGTAAGGAGGAATTTCATAGGAGCAGTGCCGCTACTGATAGCATTAATCGTTTTTCTTATTCCCTTTACATGGTTCAGTTCTGGACAAATCGATTGGGGTGGGGATTCTACGCGTGTATATTTCTTTGACCCATTTGCTTATCTAATCAATCATTCGATATTTGGTGTATCGCCTTCCGATACCGGAGGGCCTGTAATGGGGTACTACACAATTCCTTATACAGTATTATTGATTTTATTAAACAAAATTTTTGTTTCTCACACTTTGCTAGTATGCATTTTCCATGGGCTAAAGTTA
>JAUSNA010000063.1 GCA_030645455.1 Candidatus Levyibacteriota bacterium
TCATTAGTTATTTCAATTGGTGGAATTTTTGTTTATTTACTATCCGAAAAAATTATAGTCAATAAAAAAATCTCGTTAATTTTAGCGTTGTCTTATCTGACTAATTTTTGGATCCACCAACAAAATTTATTTGATTTTCATGCTGTTACCCTTGCAACCGGAGTGCTTCTTGCTGCATTCTATTTCCTTATTAAAAAAAGTTACAAACTTTTTCTACTAAGTCTTTTTATTGCGCTTTTAACTAAAGAAAATGTATTTCTTGTTTCGGCGGTTTTTGGCATATTTATTTACGGGAAGCAAAACAAAAAACTAGGGATAGGACTTTTAATTGTGTCACTTTTATTATTTTATATAATAACGGCATTTGCAATTCCAAACGCCAGAGGCACCGAGCATTTTGCTTTATCATATTATTTGTATCTTGGGGATTCATTTTTAGACATACTTAAAAATCTTTTCGTAAAACCGCAGTTGCTTTTTTCCCATTTACTAACAACCTCAACCATAACTTATTTTCATGAATTACTCATACCAACCGGATACATCGCTCTCCTTTCCCCTTTATACCTGATCTTTGCTCTTCCGGATTTTGCGATATATCTTCTTTCAAGCAACGAAAACCTTAGAATGCACTACTACCACTACGGTGCCTTAATAGTGCCGTTCATTTACGTATCTACAATTTATGGAATTAAATTTATAATCAACAAAACCAAATACAGAAATACTGGAAATATGATCTTTTACTATTTGCTCACAGCCCTTCTTCTTACATTCTACCTCTACTCCCCGCTTCCGGGCATGCGGGAAGCTGATTATAGGATTTTTTCATCCCAAAATTCAGATGTTCTTAAGAAGTATCTTGCATTAATCCCACCTGACGCCTCGGTTAGTGCCTCCAATAACATTGGGGCGCATCTTTCACAAAGAGAAAAAATATATGTAATGCCATACGGCATAAATTTTGCAGAATACGTGGTTCTGCATGGGGCAAGCAAAAGCGTTGTAAATAGCATTGATATCTTGCAGTACGATTCCTACGTTTCTGACCCTCAATTAAATTTTTATATTTTCAAGAAAAAAACATCTGCTCCCTGTTCTTTATGTACTCCATAAAGTCATTTTTTTGAGAGGTTGTATTCGAGGGGAAAAAAGTAGAAAGAAGCAGGAACATCATCGGTTAAATACTTTTGAAAATCCGCATAAATTTTCCTTCGTTTTTCAACATCCGTAATTGATCTTCCGTCTTCCAACAACTTATCAATTCTTAAATTTTTGTAGTGTGTGATGTTGTTCATCTGGTCTGAGTGCCAAAGAACATACTGATCCGGGTCCTCAGGAAGCTGGATTCTGTAAATAAAAACCTGAAAATCGGAGGGAAGATTTTGTACAATTTTTATTTTTGACTTGATCCCGATTTTCTCCCATTCCTTTTGCACATCCAGCGCTACCTTCTGATACTCTTCAGTTGTTGATATCACCAAGGGATCCTTGATGGGATCCTTTACTGTCGAAAGCAGCGTTTTTGACAATTCGGTGTCCGCGATTTTGTACGTTGGAGTTCGGCTAAAATATAGTGACGTTGGAGGAATTGGCCCAAAAGCCCGCTCACCTACAGATATACTTTCAGGCAAGGAATAATTGAGAGCCTGTCTTATTTTTTTATTATTTAGAATCGAGTCATCGTTATTATAAAAGATCGCAACCAAAGCCGTGTAATTTATGTATTTTTGGCTCTTTACCTTTGCCCATTTTCCGAGATCGGTTTGATCAACGGATGTAGATGTCACGCCATATGCTTTAGTGATTTCTCCCAGCATGAATGCTACCTTTAGAGCTTTTTGGGTCGGATAAAAATATATCTTGCGTTTCTTATTTTTGTTTTTAACATCAACAAGCGTTATGCTGCGAACAAAACCACCGTTAACATCAATATCCTCAACTTTAAATTTTCCGACTCCTTCTAAATTTTTGCCAAAAATTGGTCGTGCAACGCTTGCCAGAAAAGGCGAATATGGATTTTTAAGAACATACTGTAAGGTATACTTATCTACAATCTTCTTGTTCACGTCTTTAAAGCTTAAATTTACTTTCTCACTTGTAAGCTCGTCGCCGTTATGAAAATACGTTCCTTTTTTCAAAGTAAATGTATAGACCTTATCATTTTCTATTTTCCACCTTGCTGCCGCAGCAGGAATAATTTTTCCATCTTGGTCAACTTGAGTTAGTCCAAAGCTCACTTCCTGTAGAATTTCCCGAGGTAAAGTTTGAATCGTATATGTGCCTGCGTATCCGACATTTTCTGTTGTTTTAAATATCAATGGGCGGAAATAGTAGTTCAAAAGACCAATGAAAGCAAAAAAAACAAGAATACCAAGTATCACACTACTGATGATTGTCCTGCGCATTTTTTTGAAATACGCCTTGATGAGCCAAGCGTAGTAGCGCCTTCTGAGAGTTGCCATAGAAAAACTACGAAATTACGAGTGTCAAAATGGAGTTTGCGGCAAATAATACTGTCAAGATGATTGTTGAGTAAAATAAAAATCTCTCCAGTCCTCTTTTTGATCTAAAACTCTCTGTTCCTCCACCAAAAGCAATACCTGCCTCGCTTCCCCTTTGCTGTAGGATAATAGTTACTACCAAAAGAACCGAAAGAATTATTTGAACGATTGCAAAAATACTCATTTTTTATTTTCCGAAAAGCCAATTTATAAATTTCGTAATGAGGTATATTGTACCAGAAATAAGAGCATAAGACAAAAGAAGCGAGACATAAAAACGATGGATCTCGATACCCCAAAAGGAAAAGCCGGTAAATGTAAATGGACGTACTTCAATTGATGGATATATCAGCGTTATAAGAAAAAGTATAAAAGCCAGTATCACGATACTAAAAAGGCCCAAAGTTAGCATATTGAAAGGTAATGAGATGATTGAAAGAACAGGCTTGATAATTTTAAAACCAATAGCAAGAAGAATTCCTCCCACTATAAGAGTTCTTATTCCATTATGCAAAACCAGTCCCGAGAAAAGCATTTGAGTTAGATACAACGAGAATGCGTAAAGCAAAACATTTCGTAGAATTCCTTTCATATATTTAGAATATCACAAAAGTGAGGCTGGGTGTTATGAGCCTTATGATATGAAGCTTTTCTTCCGTAAAAGTCTATGATATGTTATTGCAAATCTGTGTGCTTCGTCCCGTATTCTTCTTAACAAATTGACTCCCGGAGTTGAATGTGGGAGTTTTATTTCCAAAAAATCAAACCCATTTTGGGTCTTAACCGGCACAACTATGATTTCCTCTCTCTTCGCAAGACCGATGACAGGAATCCTCTTTTTATTATTTGCAAGCGCTTTTAGAGCTGATCCGACCTGGCCCTTGCCGCCATCAACAACTAAAAGGTTTGGTAGCGGCCATGAGTCATTATCAAGTCTTCTTGTCAACATCTCCTGCATCATGAGAAAGTCATCAGGCGTGTCCTTTGATTTTATTTTAAATCTTCTGTATTCTTTTGTGTTCTTATCCCCATTTTCAAATACCACCATAGAGCCCGTGGCTTGCTTTCCGGAAATATTAGAAATATCATAACACTCTATTCTATTCAGTGATCCTAGCTCCGAATAATAGGGAGTTAAAATAATCTTTAGCGATTCAAGCTCTTTTTCGATACGCTGAAAATAAAAGTCAGGCTTATCCATGTAATAAAAAGGGTCGTATGTGTCGCTTGTAATAAGTATTATCCGATCGATCTTTTCCTGGATGCTTTGAGCATCTTCAAATTCTTCCAACTTTACATAAGCGTTCCTTTCTTGTTCCAATTTTTTAATTACTTCATCTTTTTTTCCATCCAAGAATTTTTCAATTTTTTTAAGATTTTTCCTGTACTCGATGAGTTTTTCGGGATTTGCAGGAATGCAGGGACAAAGCCCCAAGTGATAATACAAACATTTCCTTTTCGGATGGTTCTTGACGGATTGATAGGGAAAAATTTTTCGAAGTAGCTTTAGCACTACTTTAAGAGCCGTTGTATCCGAATATGGCCCAAAATAGTGAGCATTCAGGTTATTTTTCTTGCGAGTAATTAAAATTGCCGGACTTTCACTTTGGCTTATTTCAATAAGTGGATAAGATTTATCATCAATAAGCTTAATATTATAAAAAGGCTTATGTTTTTTTATAAGTGACGCTTCCAGGAGAAATGCCTCAATTTCCGAGCCTACCCGGATAGTGGCAATATCTTCTACAAATGAAACAAGCTGGAGTGTTTTGGAATCAAGCGCCTTGTGGGAGAAATAAGAACTTACCCTTTTTTTTAGATCTTTCGCTTTACCTACGTATAGAATTTTTCCTTTTTCGTCTTTGAATAAGTACACTCCCGGTGTGGAAGGTAATTGCTGCAATAATAGTTGATCCACCTATAAGTCCTCCTATAACTAATAATAATTGTACGTCCGGAATAAAGGAGATTCTCACAGATTTTTTATGCGTTTGCTCTCCAACCTGAATTGTAATAACATAACTTCCATTTGTCAAAAAAGGTATATCAGAAAATGTCGTTGTAATTTTCTTTGATCCCCCTGGTGGAATGTAATCAACGAGAAACTCAGAAGCCTCATTTTTACCGGCAGCAACTTTTGCTACCATATTCTCCAATGG
>JAUSNA010000081.1 GCA_030645455.1 Candidatus Levyibacteriota bacterium
GAAAAAAATTAAAAAAGAAAAAGCCAACTAATCCATGCAAGAACTTCTTGAATATATTCTTAAAGAAATGTACGGTAATCCGGAAATTACAGTAACGTCTTCAGAAGAGGAAGAAGGTAACTTAATTCTCACTATACATGCACCCCAAAGTGAAATCGGTAGAATTATTGGAAAAGGCGGAAAAATTATCAACGCAATCAAGCAAATCATTAAGATCCAAGCAATTAAAGAGAACAAAAGGGTAGAAATTAATGTAGAGGAAATATCATAAATTGTTTAACTGTTAAATTGCTTCATTGTTTTTTAACAAGGGAATAATTGAACAATATTACAATTACCCAATGAAAATCTCCGTTATCACACTTTTTCCAGAACTATTTAAAGAAACGCTCAACTATTCGATTCTAAAACGCGCCCAAGAAAAGGGACTTATCACATTTAACGTAGTTAACCACAGAGATTTCGGGATAGGGCGGCACAAAATAGTTGATGATAGACCGTACGGCGGAGGAGTTGGCATGGTTTTGCGGAGTGACGTACTGCTCGAAGCTATAAAAAAAACGAAGGAGAATATAGAAGGTGAAGTGGTAATTCTTATGGATCCGCAAGGAATGGTTTACTCGCAAAAAATCGCGGAGGAATTGACAAAATTTTCTCACATTATCCTTGTTTGTGGCCATTATGAAGGGTTTGACGAACGAATTCGTGAGTTTGTCGATATGGAGATATCTTTGGGAGACTTTGTCCTAACGGGTGGTGAAATTCCTGCGATGGCAATAATTGACAGCATAACCAGACTAATACCCGGGGTGTTAAAGGATATAACTGCAACAAAATTTGAATCACACTCTGAAGCTGAGGGAAAAAGAATTCTAGAAGGCCCCAGCTACACAAGGCCGGAGATTTTTGAGAAAATAAAGGTGCCCCAAGTCCTACTTTCCGGTGACCCAAAAAAAATTGCTCAATACAAAAAAGAGGAATCTATCAAAAAAACTAAAAAAAATAGACCTGATCTACTCTAAGTTTCTTAATAATTATCTACTGCAAGACAGGGGATGATTGCCAGGAACGCAATGTCTTTAGCATGTCATTCTCAGAATTAGTCAAGGGTTCCAAAGCTACCGTATCGGCCTTTTCAGGACGTATTGAAACGGGTTTGTAGTAAAATTTTACTTCATACCGGGCGTCATTCCTTCCTACATCTAGACTTTCTATTTCAACCAGGGGCATACTTTGATATAGTTTTTTTGCAAAAAGTCTCACATTAACATTTTCTCCGCTAACGCTAACCAGTATGCTTAGATACGGAACCCCGGTTACTGCTTTTTCTTTCTTTTGCTGTCCTGAAGCTGCAGAATAAATACCTCCAACTTTAACACTAAATCCGCCTAAATCGACATCCGTTTCACTTGCAGCGTTATTTAGCTCTTCAAAAATTAGAATTATATCTTTTTGCAATGGCAAGGCAGTAGTTATTAAATCGAAATCTGAAGCCACACCTTCTTCTGGCAACGAGTTGAGGAGGAGCACGCTTGCCTCTTTGGCTTGAATAGTTGAATTTTTGGTTGTGATAAGTTGCAACGCATTTTGAATATCGGTCCATTGCGGAAGAACGATTCTAAATAGAATAAATACTGACGCAAACCCAAATATCAAAGGGAGTAGTTGCTGTTTTCTTTTTCGATAAATTAATTGTAATTCTTTCATTTATATAAACTCAATTCCGAAAGATATACTGTACTTAAGAGTCTTAGGATTAAGCCCAAAGGACCTCATTTCAATTCTTTTAATGCCCTTCTTCTTGTCACTTGCAAGCTCGGCGATTTTTTGCTCAAGAAGCTCACTTAAAGAGGCTAGGTCCTCAGATTCAATTGTCATTTGGACATCAACATCATCTCCTGCAAGCGAATTTACTTGAGAGGTTAGTGGTACTATACTCGAAAGAGTATCGATGCGCACTGTCATCGGAGCCCGGTTTGATAAAATTTTACGTACTTCAGAAATCCTACTCTTAATTTCTAAAAGTTTATCTTTTTTTTCTTGCTGGGCAAGTAACTGAGAATTGAGCTCTTGCTCGCGGCTTTCAAGAGAATCATATGTACCTTTTAAAATTAACCTGTAAGTGATAAGTCCTAGAGAAATTACAACTGAAATAATGAAAACTACAACCGTAGCGTAAAATATTTTCCGAAGAGCGCCATCAACACGCTTTCGTCCAAGTGTAAGATTTATTGTTCTTTTCATGACCAATCATTGATTTATAACGCGTCCTTCAACGCTAACCCCGCAACAACATTAAAACTTAAAGCGTCCGATTCAACCTCTTGGGGAACATTTTTTATTCCATAAACCTGAAAAGCATTACCCAAAACAACTTGTATATTGAGCTGGTTGGCTAGATATATATCAATACCAGGAAGCTGTGCTGAACCCCCAGATAAAATGATCTGGGTTATTTGTTGATTTGGATTCTTTTCTTTGTACAGTAAAATAGTCTTTCTAATGTCTCCCAATATGGATTCCAGTATTGGGAATAAGGACTTACCAATTTTCCCTTCAAAAGCGTCTTTGTTAAGACCATATGCCTTCTTGTATGAATCTGCCTGGTTAAATTCTATCCCAAGGTCTAATGAAATAGCACGAGTAATTGCTATCCCCCCTTTATCAATAGAAAATACCATAATTATTTCTCCATTTTCCACGACCGCTATGTTGGTCGTTACTGCTCCCATATGAACAATCATATTCGAGCTCTGTGTATTAACCAATGGAAAAAGTGACCGGTGGGTGGAAAGCATCTCTGTCTCAATAGTCGCGGGAACCAACCCCAATTCATCCATAAGAGTTTCGTATTTTTTAATCAGCACAAGAGAGGCTGCTACCAATAATATTTTTGTTGATTTATTTTGCGAAGTGGAGGAACCTAAAACCTGCCAATCGGTCTTTACCTGATCAAGAGGCAGGGGAATATACTGCTCCATTTCATATTTTAACGCAGCCGCCAATTCTTTCTCGGAGAGAGCAGGCATTTCAATAATTTTGGTGTATACCTGACTTTCGGGGAGGGCAATATTTACTTCTTTTTGTTTGATGTTTGCGCTGCTAATTACAGATCTTACCGCATCTGAAAATATTTTGTTGTCCTCCGGGGACTCGGATATTATGCCTTTGGCAGGAGATGGTGCAATACCCAATGATTCGATCGCAAATGAACCTCCACTTTTTTTAATGGATAGAGCTTTAATTGAGGTAGTACCAATATCAAGGCCGAAAGTTGCACTCATTGTGATAGTAGAGAATAAGGAAAAACTTCTAATGGCAGTTGGGGAAATGATTTATAGTAAGCAACTTTTCTTACAGTATCACCAGATGTTCCCGTAGAAGTAACTACTGAACCTTGAGCAGGAAAGGGAACGCTTGCGGACTGAAATCCTATAACAGTTGAGTTATATATCGGAATAACTTTCATAATTAGACCGTCTTCCATTGGATTTCCGCCAAATTGCATTTGTGCAGAATTCCTAAAAATTGTACCCTTTAACGTAAATGGTCCACCTACTGTTGATCCTGCGGTTGCGTTACTTATCCTGTTGCAACCAGCTGATTCGTAAATATTTCTTGCTATCGTCGGGCTGGATATGGGGCCAATCAGCGCAATAACCTCGATAGCGGGTGCAGTATCGGAACCCGACGCTGGGCACTCGTCTTGGTTAGTTGCACCCCAGTAAAGAGTGATATCAACGGGGTTCCCACCTCCCATAGGATTTAGGAATTGAAGAGACGGCACCGGAGAGTAGTCAGACAACCATACATCAGCACCCACTGCTTGATCGACATCCAGACCATTATTTAAAACTATCGCTTGCCCGCTATCTGTTACGTAAGTAGTCGAAAAGGCAGCATTATTGTCAAGCTCAATAGGTGCGTTGAGTGTGCCTATATCGCTTTGCCTTACGAGGGTTTGCTGAATTCCAGATTCTGCGGCCTGAAAAGCCCGTTGTGATTCTTCGTTTTGCTTGGATAATTTAAGCTCTGTTACAATTCGAGCTGCAATGGATAACCCGACAGTGAGGGCTACAATCATAGTAAGCACCACAACCAACAGCACTTGACCTTCTGAATTTTTTCGCATACTACATTAATAATACGTTCAATAATAAGCGCATGTCAAGGCAGGTGGAAATTAATACGGCCTATTTTGGGTTATAGTTTCTCATTGTCACAGAAGTCTTAAAAGTACTCGATGCCGCATTCTCAAATACAACCGAATTTGACCTCTGAGTCACAGTAAAAGCTATCCCAATAATTGGAGGTGCGTAGGGACTATCATTACTTTGTTGGCAAGTAAAACTGCATGATGCCTGATCTACTTTTACTGAATTGTTATCAATCAAATAGGTTGTGATTGCTCCACTTTCTGAGGCTATACTAGAAGCTGCAAGATCACACGAAAATTTCACGAGCGACCCATCAGACTGTTGAAATTCTATAGACCTTGCAGGAGTTGCTTGTGCAGTTGTGCAGTCGCTAACGGGACTCCCATCAATCTCAGTAACATCCTCGGCAAGAAGCGCTGTATTGGATATCACAGAGAGGGCATAATTACCGTTTTGAGAAACATCATTTGTTACCCTTGTTTTATTTCCACCCCGAAGGGTAGAGTACAAAACACCGACAATCAAACCTGACACTATAACCAAAATTGAGGTAGCCGTCAAAAGCTCAATAAGAGTATACCCACCCAAATGCTTCTGATTTCTGATTTTGGATTTCTGATTTTTGATTTTCATGGATTGCTTGCAGGATAATTATACGGCATGCAGCTTATGAGCTCAGATTTATGACAAAATGTATTATTGGTTGGGCACTTGGTTGAAGACCAAGCAACAACAACTGTTACCTTTATTTCTGAAGCGATGCATTGACTTGCACCTGGAGAAAAAGTAACAGTACGTATGTGCGAGGTTCCGGTGTTTACGGTAGTAGCATTGCAATTGTTGGTAGTTAAAGTACTATTTACCTCATCGATACAATACGTTGCATTTTGGTTGAAAGAGCCGAAAGCTCCAAGGTCATTCTTTTGTATGTTTCTGACAAATTCCATTCCTTCTTGTGCATATTTATTAGCTTCATTTTGGCCTTTTATAAATTGAGAGTTGTACAGCCCATTTACAATGACGATTGCAATAGCTGTCACAATCAAAAGAATTGTAACTAAAGCAACGACAGCCTCTATTAACGATTGACCCCTTTGATTCTTCATTTTTTCATCAATTTATTGATACATTTCCAATTGCATCAACGCTTATAGTTTTGCTTTGCCCAAAACCATTAACAACAAAATTACACGGAAGACCATTTCCTTTCGCACTCAAGCTGTCAAAAAGAACTTGATTGCAAGTAGTTCCGGCAGTAAAGGTCAAACCGGAAGGCAGTGTGTACCTCTTGATCCTATTGGATCCTCCACTAGCACAAACTTGATTAAGATCAATGCTGCTATCTCCAAATGTCGTTATTGAATAACCCGATAAAGCATCGACACCGCAGTCAATAGTAATTCCCTGCTCGTTGCTGTTACTTTTGACCGTAGAGATTGCATTAAAGCGCGCCTGACTTATTAGAAGCTTTACGCTATTGGCTGACTGGGCTACCTGCTGAGTTCTACTATAAGAAGCAAAAGACGCAATACCTACTGCTGAGAGTATTGTAATTACGCTGAAAACCACGAGAATTTCAATAAGCGTAAAGCCTTTATTTGAAAATTCGTTTCTTTTTAAAAATAGAGCGGTTTCTTTAGAAGTGCCGCTTATTTCCCTATCAAAAATTCTCATGGATTCGTGAGCGTGAATGAGGCATCAGTACAATTGGCATTTTTTGGGTTGTCCTTTTCAGAATCTTCCGGATTTTCAAGGCATCCAAAGAGCGTATAGGTCAAACAGCTGACGCTGACGTTATCACAACTAGCAGGAGCAGCCGTATACCCAAAAGGACCGCCTGCAGATGATGGATCACATGGAATTTCCTGCATGTAAACGGTTCCTCCAGCAGAAGTCAGTGGAATTCCGCAGGCAGCAAGAGCCGAATCGGGCGGATATTTACCGTTATCCGCTCTATATAACTCAAGAGAGGATTGTAGTTGATAGAGATTGGCCTTTCTTTGTCCATCCCGACCGCGCTGTCTTGCACCAATAAAGTTGACAGTCAAAAGAGCAGTAAGAACTGCCACAATCGAGATCGATACCAATAGCTCAATTAAGGTAAACCCACGAATTGTCTTTTTATTTTTCATATCCATATACATAATACTTAATACGTAATACGTAATACAAGTCAGGGTGATATATTTGGACTCGTAACGCCAAAGTTGCATATCCCGCCGCACGATATTCCCGTTGACCCTGCACACGCGGCTCCTCCGTTACAAGCCTGCGAATCTTTCCCTCCCCGGTCAAGTGATGCGTAAAGCGCGTATGATTGGCCTGAATTATCTGTCCAATAAGCATAGTTCTTTCCTCCTCGAGGATCTATAGGCAACACATCCATGTAAGGCCTCCAATCGCTTCCCCAATCAACAACCGTGTTGCTTGTCCCATCTGCAGATATTTTATTGGCAAAAGCGGGGGGATACCTATTGTAGTCCTGATAGTATATTTCAAGCGACCTTTGTAGCTGAGCCAAATCGGACTTTCTTCTAGCGTCCGCACTTTTATAGAATTGCTCAAGTGGATTTATGACTACTAGTGCCGCTGAAGCCATAACAGCCAAAACACCCATTGCAGTTATGAGCTCGATAAGTGTAAATCCCGAGGAGGTGTACCTCTTGTCTACATGAAGCTTGCCAAAAAACGTGCTATTAATTCTTCTCCATAGAAAAAGGCCACTATCGCCGAGACTATTAAAAATGGTCCGAATGGAATAGTACCCCCAAAAAATCTTATTTTTCTCCATACAACCAGTATGATAGAGACGCCTGCACCTGTCAAGAAAGCCATATATAGAGCAGCAATTATATTAGGGAATCCAAGAAATAACCCTAAGACAAGTGACAGCTTCACATCTCCAAAACCCATTCCTTTGCCTTTGGTTACGAGAAAAAGAATCAAGAAGAATAAGAAAGATCCCACAGCAGAAAGGAAATGAGTGGTCAAAGGAGCTGATGTTGCAATAAGATACAAGACGCTTGAAAAAAATGATACAACTACCAACGCGTCAGGTATAATACCATACTCAATATCTGCAAAAAAGATCCCGATAAAGCTAAAAAGAGTAACCCCTAAAAAAATTGCAGCAGGCAAAGTGAAATAATTATTAAAATAGCCAAATCCTATTAAGGCTAATGTTGCTGCACAAATCAATTCAACAACAAAAAGGCGCACGGGAATTGTTGCCTTACAAAACCTGCATTTACCATTCAATAATAAATACGAGACAAGAGGTATAAGATCAATGGGTTTTAGGGTTTTTTTACAGTGTTCGCAATATGATCTTCCAAATAGAATGGATCTGCCGGTAGATAACCTGTCAATGACAACATTTAAAAAGCTGCCAAATGCCGCTCCGATAAATAAAAAGGGGATTAATGAAAGTAGGATAATTGAATCCAAGGGATTATCTATTTATTGCGCGCACCAGTGGCAACTGGCCGCTAAAGCACCCGGCGTACAAGCTACGTCTATCCAGCCGGATCTATTATATCGATTGTTATCGTCCGCTCTGCCTGACAATGATTCCGGGTTGTAGCAAATTGAAGGACTCCCATCAACAGCTAGGTCTCCTCCTGCACAGGTTGATCCCGTACAGTATGGTTCAATAACATAAATCTCATCAAGACCTTGCGCCGTTGTAAATGCTTGCTTCAACTCTCCCTCAGCAATCAAATCTTCTAGGCATGGGAGTAGACCCAATACGGTTTGGCCCACCTCAAGATCATCTGCCGTACCCGCTGTACCAACCGCAATACACGCCGCAGAAGCGCCGCTTCCTGTCTCCCATGGCATTTTTTCATGCGTTGTGTAATAGCGTACCAAAGCCCCATGAAGCTCAACAGCAATATTTTGTGTCCTTGAGTCTCTTGCTTTCCTCAACTGCTCAAATGGATCAATTGTAGCAACAAGAGCTGCTGCCAGGATACCAAGAATACCGATAACAACAAGAAGCTCGATGAGAGTAAAACCTTTTTGGAGATGTCGGGCAGGTGACAATTTCATGTTAAGTCCATCATAACCACAATGAAATTTCGTTGTCAAGTAGTAGTTTTGCCGGAAAAATAGCTTCAAAAAAAGTTAAAAAAATACCGATTCGAGAATAATCCGCTCGCTTACATTATTGTTTGAAGAAAGCGAGGACAAGCTTAACAATCTCTTACAGTAATTATGATAATTTGAGACCTCCTGTTTTTTATCCAAATTCTCCAATATTAATGTTCTCAATACTAGGATAATAGGTTCAATGGTATTATTCTTGGCGTATTCGGACAAAGTATCGATTTCGTCCCAAAATAAAGGCCCGCTCTTTCTTAAATTTCGGACTATCTCAAGTAACTCCCGATCTAGTTGTAGGTCTGAAGGCAAAGATACAATGCTGCACCTTGAGCGTACTGTCTCAAGAAGATCTTCTTTCTTTTCCACGCAAAAAATAAAATGTACACTATCTGAGGATTCCTCAATACTTTTTAGCAATGCATTTTGACTCTCGTGCGTAAAATTTCCGGACAAAACAAACACTCTCTGATTATTACTTTTGGCAACAAGAGACTTTCTGATAGCACGGGCGTCCTCAATTTTTATCTTGTCATGAAAATAAGTCACATCGTACTCTTTGAATTTGTGATCTTTTATATATCCGTCTATGTAATTTTTTGCGCTCATTTTGCTTCCCGTAAGTATAATATTTGCCATATACTTTATTTATATCACACCCGTATGGGATTGACAGCGAAAGATGGTATCAACTACGATTGAACTACTACTTCTCCGGAGTGGAGTTTGTGGTGAGCAAAAAACATGAATACACCTGTCCAAAACCAGTACGTCTCTGGTGCCAACGAACGCCCTTCAATTGGAGCGATATTATTGGAAGAGAAAATTCTTACACCCGAGCAGCTATCCAATCTTAAAATAGAGGCTGCAAAACAAAACCTGGAGATAGACAAGCTCATACACGATTTACAAATTGTTCCCGAAGAAAAATACTATGAAGCACAAGCAAAATTACTCAATGTTCCCTTTACAAGCGTAACAACTCTACCATTCTCACCGGAAGCATTGGGCTTTATACCAAAATCGGTCGCAGAGCGGTTCAAACTTATTCCATTCGCTTTTGAGCAGGAAGGAAAAGTTTTGTCCGTTGTTATGAGCAACACAAATGACGTAGAGGCAATAGAATTTATAAAGCAAAAAACGGGCGCGTCAATAAAGGTTTTTCAAGGCATTCCCTCCGAAGTCAACCAAGCAATTCAGACCCAATATAGCTTTGGACTTGTGGGAGAAGTTAAGGCAGCGCTTAAAGAGAGTGAACAAATCCAAAAAGTCAAAACATTCGATCTGCAAAGCATCTCTGAAGTCATTAAAGAGGCACCGATCGCAAAAATTGTATCGACTATTTTGGAATATGCGGTCAAAAGCAGAGCATCCGATATCCATCTTGAGCCGCAAGAAGATAGAGTAAGAGTACGATACAGAATCGACGGCATACTATATGAAAGACTCTCACTTCCGCTTGGAGTAAGCGAAGCGGTAATATCCAGGGTAAAAATTCTGTCAGGACTAAAAATTGATGAGCACAGGACCCCTCAGG
This sequence comes from Candidatus Levyibacteriota bacterium, assembly GCA_030645455.1. Taxonomy (GTDB): domain Bacteria; phylum Patescibacteriota; class Microgenomatia; order Levybacterales; family GWA1-39-11; genus JAUSNA01. The sequence continues at coordinate 9,796 of JAUSNA010000081.1, forward strand.
ACGGACGGTTTAATTTTAAAGTCGGAGATGAAGAGGTAGATCTACGTGTGAGCTCGTTGCCTACCGTATTTGGAGAAAAAATTGTCATGAGGCTGCTTCGAAAATCGGGTGGAGTACCAACATTGGGAGATCTTGGAATCACAGGCACTTCACTTCGTACGCTTGAAGCGGCGATGCTAAGACCACACGGTATAATTTTGGTTTGCGGTCCGACGGGAAGCGGTAAAACCACAACGCTCTATGCAGTCCTTTCAAAACTCAACACAACAAGGGTAAATATTTTGACGCTTGAGGATCCCGTTGAATACCAGATCCCCGGAGCAAATCAAGTACAAATTAATGATGATGTGGGTCTCACTTTTGCAACGGGGCTACGTGCTTTTTTGCGGCAAGATCCCAACATAATCCTTGTCGGAGAAATCCGGGATAAAGAAACAACAGAGCTGGCAATTCAAGCCTCGCTCACCGGACACTTGGTTTTTTCAACTCTTCACACAGATAGTGCAGCTGGAGCACTTCCGAGGCTCATTGACATGGGAGCAGAGACATTTCTACTGGCATCCACAATTAATGCAACAATGGGGCAACGCATCGCCCGTAAAATTTGCCCGCACTGCAAAGTGGATTATGTTCCCCCGATGGAAATAATTGAAGAAATTAAAAAAGTACTAGGACCTCTAATGCCAAAGTCTACGGACACAACTATTAAGCTTTTCAAGGGAACAGGGTGCGAGGTCTGCGGTCATTCCGGATTTTTGGGCCGAATCGGTATATATGAAGTAATGGCAATTACAGATGGAATTGCAAAACTTATTCTTGAAAGAAAAGACAGTACAACAATTGAAACAAGAGCAAAGCAGGAAGGAATGATAACAATGAAACAAGACGGTTACTTGAAAGTTTTGGCGGGACAGACAACAATTGATGAGATACTAAGAGTTGCACAAGAGTGAATTTCGCGAAAAATTCACAAATTCGAAGCACTAAATACGAAATTCGAAATAATGTTATAAAAAACAAATTTTAAAAAATGAAAGTTTCAAATTTAAAACATTATAAATCGAAACTTGTTTAGTATTTAGAATTTAGTGTTTAGAATTTAAAATATTATGGATCTAAATGCACTGCTTGAAAAAGCGATACAAACAAACGCATCCGACCTTCACATGCTGGCCGGAGTTTCGCCCGTGTATAGAATCAATGGCCTGCTTCAGCAATTAACGACCGTTGCGCCGCTTACTGAGCCGCAATTGGAGCAAATGATTTTTTCTCTACTTACTCCTGCTCAAAAGGAAATGTTTGTAAATTCACGAGCTTTGGATTTTTCTTACGGATATGGCGGAGGCACTTACGGCGACAAGGGCAGATTTAGAGTCAACATTTATTATCAAAGGAGCACTCTTGCCGCAGCATTCAGGCTTCTTCCCCCAAAAGTTAAAACCATTGAAGAGCTCTTACTTCCCGATATCTGTCATAAATTATCAACGCTCAAGCAAGGATTTGTGCTTATTACAGGGCCTACCGGTCATGGCAAAACAACAACAATTGCAGCTATCGTCAATGAAATAAATATGACCCGTTCCGCCAACATCCTCACAATTGAGGATCCAATTGAATATGTCTACCCTAAAGGTAGAAGCATAATTTCTCAAAGAGAGCTGGGGCACGACACTTTATCATGGGGGGAGGGACTTAAAAGTGCGCTTCGTGAAGACCCGGATGTTGTAATAGTAGGAGAAATGCGTGACCCAGAAAGCATTGCCTCGGCAATTACTATCGCCGAAACAGGTCATTTAGTGCTCTCCACACTTCACACAAATTCTGCATCCCAAACGGTTGATAGAATAATTGACTCATTTCCGGAAGCTCAACAAAACCAAGTGCGCATCCAGCTTGCCTCAACTCTTGAAGCCATCATCTCTCAGCGACTCATACCAACAATCACAGCGGGTAGGGTTGTTGCTACAGAAATTCTTATGGCAACGACAGCGGTGCGTTCAAATATCCGCGAAGGCAAAACACACCTTATCGATTCGATAATTGAGACGTCGTCTGACGAGGGAATGAACTCTTTGGAAAGCTCGTTGGCAAAGCTTGTTGCTGATGGAAAAATAGCAGTAGATACCGCAAAAGCTTATGCGCTTCGTCCGGATAGTCTAACCCGACTTTTAGGGCAATAACATGGAGTATTCATTTATAGCAGCTGACCCACAAGGGGCAAAACAAAAAGGAAAACTTGAAGCTAATGACCAGAAAGAGGTTATTGAGTATCTCAGAATGAAGGGATACATACCTTTATCTGTAAAAAGCTTAGAAAAGAATAGTTCCAGCATTCTTGCGTATTTTTCAAGGGTAAAAGGTTCCGACATCGTACTTTTTACCAGGCAACTTTCGTCAATGATAACTACAGGACTGACGGTTATTGAAAGTTTGAATATTCTTAAGCAGCAAAATAACAAGCCACAAATGCAAAAAGTTCTCGATGATCTTATTGCAAGCCTATCTGAGGGTACTGCTCTTTCCAAGGCACTTTCCAATTACCCCTCCATCTTTTCACCTACTTATATTGCACTCATAAAGTCTGCAGAGGAGGGCGGAATTCTTGATAAAGTCTTAGAACGGTTAGCCGATAATTTGGAAAAATCGGAGGATGTTAAAAAGCGAGTAAAATCCGCACTTTTTTATCCCGGAATTATCATATCGGGCGTCATCACGGTTATTATCATGATGAATATCTTTGTCATACCCCAAATGGGGAGTCTATACGAGAGTCTTGATCTAGAACTTCCTTTTATGACACGTGTTGTGCTGGCCGGTTCAAAACTCACAACTACACTGCTGCCATTTTCCATCTTCTTCATTATCGGAGGAGTTATCGGATTTAAAAAATTTGCCAAGACCCCGCGAGGAATACGATTCGTTGATAAAATACGGTTGAAAATGCCTGTTTTTGGGGACATTGTAAGACTTTCAGTTCTTAGTGAGGTTTCGCGAACTATTTCCCTTCTCGTCAACTCTGGAGCCTCGCTTATTGGAGGACTTACCATTGCGGGAGATGTGGCAGGAAACATTTATTATAAGAATGCTCTTGTGGGAACAAGCTCATTGGTCGAAAAAGGTGCCGGTCTTTCAATCGCTCTTCAAAACCAAAATATTTTCCCTCCCCTCATGATACAAATGGTAAAAGTGGGGGAGTCAACGGGAAAAATTGACGAAAGCCTCCTTAAAGTAAGCGAATATTTCGAACGCGATCTCGATATAAAAGTAAAAACACTAACAACATCAATAGAGCCGATTCTTATTATTTTCCTTGGAGTTTCGGTTGCTTTTCTTATCATCTCAGTCATTACTCCTATTTATTCTCTTGTATCCCAAATCCAGTAATTATAGCTTTCTTTTCTGCTTCAATTTTGCTACAATAAACTACACTTTTCTATCATAAGCTTGCTTAAAATACGAAGAGTAGTGTATACTTTTTTGAATTCGGATTTTAACATAACGATGTCTTTCCATTATCAAAGCAAACGAATATTTCTTCTCCCTTGCAACAACCCAAAAATCCATTTACAATAGTTTTTTATTAAATTTATGGCAAATCAAAACGAATATACTGCGCAGAACATACAAGTACTTGAGGGACTTGAGCCTGTTAGAAAACGTCCTGCAATGTACATTGGCTCTACCGATGTAATTGGTCTGCATGAATCACTCCGTGAAATTATTGACAACGCTGTCGATGAATCCCTTGCTGGACACGCTAAAAATGTTTGGGTAATACTAAATAAGGATGGCAGTGCCACCGTAGTTGATGATGGACGTGGCATACCGGTTGATGAGGTCCCAGGATACAAAAAATCAGGACTTGAGATGGTCATGACAAAGCTCCATGCCGGAGGAAAATTCGGCGGAGGAGCATATAAAGTCTCAGGAGGACTTCATGGGGTCGGAAGTTCTGTCGTGAATGCATTGTCAACCGACATGTGGGTTGAAGTTAGAAGAAATGGAAAGCTATATAGACAGGAATACAAGGTAGGTATTCCAACCACAAAGCTTTTGGAGCTTGAATTAAAAGACTCAAAGCTCAACGAAGTATTTCCAGATAAGCGCCTAACTAGGCTCAAAAGTGGAACAACAGCAACATTTTTCCCTGACGGCTCGATTTTTCAAACTGTTGAATTTGAAAGAAATGCGGTTATGAAACTTATCCGCGAGAGGGCATTTTTAGTCAGTAAAATTTATTTTCATCTATATGACTTTAGGGAAGAAAAAGTAAAAGAAACGCACTTGTATTATGAAGGGGGAATTGCGGCACTTGTCAAAAAATTAAATGAGAACAAGGTTGCCATCCACCAACCATTTTATTTTTCCAAAGAAGTAAAAGACGTTCTGGTTGAAGTGGCACTTCAATACAATGATGGAATTTCTGAAAATGTAGAGAGTTTTGTCAATGTTATCAATACTGTCAACGGCGGAACTCACGTAACAGGATTTAGGACCGCTCTTACTCGCGCCATGAACGATTACGGCAAAAAAATCGGCGCTATCAAGGAAAATGATGAAGCGATAACAGGGGAGGACACATCGGAGGGATTGACCGCAGTTGTTGCTATCCGCATGGAGCAAAACAATATCCAATTCCAGGGGCAGACAAAAGGAAAGCTCGGAAACACTGAAATTCAGCCGCTTGTTTACTCAGTTGTAAAAGAAGGTTTGGACACTTTCTTTGAAGAAAATCCGTCTGATGGTAAGCAGATTGTTGCAAAAGGACAACTTGCAGTCAGAGCAAGACTTGCAGCAAGAGCCGCAAAAGACGCAATACTCAGAAAAGGTGCTTTTGAAGGAGGATCACTTCCCGGAAAACTTGCTGACTGCCAGGAAAAAAATCCGGCAGTATCAGAGCTTTATATCGTTGAGGGAGACTCAGCAGGAGGAAGTGCAAAGCAAGGCAGGGATCGAAAATTTCAAGCAATTCTACCTTTAGGCGGAAAGATTTTAAACACTGAGCGTGCACGACTTGATAAAATTGTTGAATTCGAATCTCTAAAAGACATGATCATAGCGCTTGGCATGGGAATAGGGGAGAGTACAAATTTAGACAAGCTTCGCTATCACAGAATAATTATTATGACTGACGCAGACGTTGACGGTGAGCATATAGAAACGCTATTATTAACGTTCTTTTACAGACACATGAAGCAAATAATTGAAAATGGGTATTTGTATGTTGCAAAGCCGCCTTTATACAAACTGTCCCATGGAAAAGAGGAGCACTATGTGTATTCTGATGACGAAAAAGATGTGATTACAAAAGCAGGGGGGAGCAAAAATTATTCTATCCAAAGGTATAAAGGTCTTGGAGAAATGAACCCTGAGCAATTGTGGGAAACAACGATGAATCCTGCAAATCGAATACTTAAAAAGGTAGGCATTTCAGATGCCGAAGACAGTGACATGGTATTTACAATGCTTATGGGAGAAGAAGTCCCGCCAAGAAAACACTTTATACAAGAGAATGCAAAATTAGCAAATTTAGATATATAAATAAGTTATGGAAAGAAATCCGATCAACCATTTAATGCGGACAGTCGAAAAAATTGAAAATAGTCAGGAAAGTGATAGGGGTTCTGTGATTAAATTAATCGCTCAACGCAAAGATTTAGCTATAAGTGGAATCGAGGAATTTAACGGTGACATTGATGCAATAAATGCATACGGGTTTGAAGGTATTGCGGATGTTTATGCAAAAGCTCTTACAGATGAACGAAATGGAAACACAGCGTCTGTGAATTTTTTAGGAAGAAGTATAGCTAAAGACTTTGGACGGTTTGGGGAAACCGATATTGCTAATAAAATTGTTTATGCATTGGGAATAAATAGGGGAGGTGACAATTAAATTATGAGTATAACAGCAGGAAAAAATGCACCAGAGGACGTAAATATGATGATCGAAATCCCCATGGGCACAAACGTAAAATACGAATTTGATAAAGAGTATAACGTTATGGTTGTTGACCGTTTTTCAAGAACATCAATGAACTACCCATGCAATTACGGGTTCATTCCAGGCACTTTATCTGGTGACGGTGATCCAGTAGACGTTTTGCTTCTTTCCGAACAAAGCATCTTGCCGGGAATGTTTATCCACGTAAGACCTATCGGAATGCTTGAGATGGAAGACGAATCAGGAATTGATGCCAAAGTACTCGCAGTACCTGGCGTAAAAGGCGATCTCACATTCGGGAAAATAAACGATATTTCAGAAATTGATGAAACAATTAAGGCAAGAATCAAACATTTCTTTGAGCACTACAAAGATTTAGATGAGGGTAAATGGGTAAAGGTAAAAGATTGGCTCGGAAAAGAAGCAGCTTACACAGAAATTAAGAACGGAATAGCAAACGCGGCGAAATGACAAATTCAAAGCACCAAGTTCCACTGGTTTGGAGCTTGTTATTTTGAATTTATTTGGAACTTGAGATTTTTAAATTTAAATTTTATTAATTATGAGTGAAATTGGAAAATTAGAATACATTGATATTAGTACAGAAGCCAAAAAGGCTTACTTGGATTATGCGATGAGCGTTATAGTCTCTCGTGCTCTTCCAGACATCAAGGATGGACTCAAGCCAGTACACCGTCGTGTTCTTTTTGCAATGTCTGAGATGAACCTTACCCCGCAGGCAAAATACGCAAAATCAGCAAAAATTGTTGGAGAAACAATGGGTAAATACCATCCTCATGGGGATATGGCAATTTACGACTCGCTAGTTCGTCTTGCTCAAGACTTTTCTATGCGATACCCATTGGTTGACGGACAAGGTAATTTTGGCTCCATGGATGGTGACTCAGCGGCTGCGATGAGGTATACGGAAGCAAAGCTTACTCCTCTTGCTATGGAGATGCTTTTTGACATTGATAAAGAGACAGTCCGATTCTCAGATAATTTTGACGGTACCATGAAGGAGCCCGACTATTTGCCGTCAAAGCTTCCAAATCTTCTCCTTATGGGAAGTGAGGGCATTGCCGTTGGAATGGCGACAAAAATTCCACCGCACAATTTGGGAGAGGTAATTGACGCTGTAATACACACGATTGATAAGACTAAATATGATGTCCAAAAAACAAATGTCTTGAAAAAATTACCCGAGGGAGAGGTGGCTCCGGATACAACTAAAGAAACAATACTTTCCGAAACCCTGGAGTCCAAATTGTCCCGCCTTTCATCTAATGTCGAGATTGACGAATTGCTGGAATATATTAAAGGACCGGATTTCCCAACAGGAGGGGCGATATTTGATATTAACGAGATTAAAAATGTTTACAGAACGGGACGCGGAAGAGTACTCATTCGGGGAATTGCCAATATCGAAGACATCGGACAAGGAAAAAGCGCAATTATCATTACAGAGCTCCCCTACCAAGTAAATAAAGCATCCCTCGTTGCAAAAATTGCAGAACTTGCAAAACTCAAAAGACTTGAGGGGATAACCGATCTTCGTGACGAATCAGATAGACGCGGCATTAGAGTTGTTGTAGAACTTAAAAGAGACACAACTCCAAAAAGGGTCTTGAATAATTTATTCAAACTTACCGCTTTGCAAACTTCTTTCCCTGCAAATTGTGTGGCGTTGGTTGACGGAGTACCAAAGACTGTCAATCTAAAGATAATGCTTGATGAATACATCAAGCACAGATTTTCTGTCATTACAAAAAGATCGGAATTTGAACTTGCTCAAGCAAAAGCCAGAATCCATATCCTTGACGGGCTTATTATCGCCGTCAATAACATAGACGAAGTTGTCAAAATAATTAAAGAGAGCAAGAATACAGAGGATGCCAGAGCTAACTTGATGGAAAGATTTAAGCTTTCAGAAATCCAAACAAATGCAATTTTGGATATGCAGCTCAGACGTCTTTCAGCACTTGAAATAGAAAAATTGGAAGCAGAATGGAAGGAAGTCAAAGCTCTTATCGACTATCTTGAAGGACTTTTAGCCGATCCATTAAAACTTTTGAAAGTAGTGCGCGATGAATTGGTTGCGATAAAGGAAAAGTATCAGGACCCTCGTCGAACAAAGGTATACAAATCAAAAGTAGATGAATTTTCAGACGAAGATCTTATTCAGAATGAACAGACGGTAATAACAATTACAACAACAGGCTACATCAAAAGACAAAGCGTATCATCTTTCAAAACACAGGCAAGGGGAGGCAAGGGAGTCATGGGGATGAAAACAAAAGAAGAAGATACAATTGAGCACATGTCGTTTGCAGAAACACATGACCATATTTTGTTCTTCACAAATCTAGGCAAAGTATACGCAACCCGCGTATTTGAAATTGCTGAAGGATCACGTATTGCAAAAGGACAGGCGGTTGTTAATGTTATTGATATTTCAAGCGGTGAAAAAATAGAAAGCATTTTGACCTATTCTCCAAAGGCTGACATGGGTGGAAAGTTTGTATTCCTGGCAACTAAAAAGGGGACAGTTAAAAAATCCTCTCTCGCAGATTTTTCAAATATCAGACGAAATGGCATTATCGCCATCAAGCTTGAAAAAAGCGACCAGCTTACATGGGTCCGTCTTTCATCAGGCACGGATGACATTGTGCTTGTTACAAAGAAAGGCAAAATCATTTCATTCAAAGAAGACCAGGTCAGACAAACAGGTAGGTCATCCCAGGGGGTGAGGGGAATTAAAATCGGAACCGATGATGAAGTGGTATCTATGGATTTGGTTTCAGGCGGAGACCGAGATGCAGAACTTTTAGTTATTGCAGAAAACGGCCTTGGTAAAAGAACGATTGTTAGTGCTGTCAGAAATCAAAATAGGGGAGGGCAGGGTGTAAAAATTCAGAACTTGTCAGCCAAAACTGGAGATCTTGTCTTTTCGTCTGTCATTCCGGATAAATCAACAGAAGTGATCATTACCTCGAAAAAGGGGCAGGTCGTTAGAATTCCATTAAAATCAGTACCTGTTTTGTCACGCAACGCTCAAGGAGTAATACTTATGCGCTTTACTGACAAAGATGAGACGGTAGGATCTGCAGCATTAGTCACAGAAGAAGAAGCGCAAGAGATAGAGACTCCCTAACCTTCGCAACCCATAGTCTTTCTTTTCGATTCAAAAAGTTGTAAAATTACGTGTTCGTTGACAACGGATACGGTAACAGTCTGCACTCACGCACTTTGCTTGCGTGAGATTCGGATTGAATCTTTAATTTCATTGCGAGGTAGCCAATGCAAGGTCTTATTCTAGGTGTTTTCCTAGCTGTTGTTGGGCTATACGCCTACAAACACCACGAGGAACATCGAACAACCGCGCTTACCTTATCAACCATTTCGCTCTTTGGAGCGACATGGTCCATCGTAAGTCTTGCGCAACTTCTATCCCGGTGACATCCGGAGTATCTTTAACGCCATCTCCCGGGCTCACCCGCGATACAAGGCAAATGGAGGTTGAAATGCGAACTATCATGCTCACCATCCAAACGGCACATCCCAAAAAGGACCTCCCGATCTTGGTATCAAGGTTACTTAGGAAAGGCTGGAACGTAAGCGGTCCGATGTTTACGCAGATCGAAGAAGGAAGCTCTGACACCTACTCATTCCAATTCATCAAGAGAAAGAGAAAGAAAAGGAAAAAGAAATAACCGTATCCGGTTGAAGACAACATGGCCCCGAAGCTCGAAAGAGTAGAGGGGCCAAAGGTCTGACCATCCTAAAACCTAAATAAGCTATAATACAGAAATGGAAATCAGCGGAAAAAAACTACAAGAAGAATTACTACCCCAGCTTAAAAGGCGGCTAGAAAACCTAAAATCAAGAGGGGTTAATCCTGCGATTGGTATCGTAACCTTAGGTCCAGAGGAAACGTGGGAGGCGTATGTAGGGCAGAAAATCAAGCTTGCAAAATCCCTAGGAATCACAACAAAATTGTTAAATCTGAGGCCAAAAACTACCGATGACGTACTAAGGGATGTAAAGACACTAAATAGCGATAATACTATACACGGTCTTATAGTACAGAGACCTTTTCCGACATATATTGATACGGACAAAGTAATTCAAAGTATATCAAAAGAGAAAGATATTGATGGGTTTAGAAATGACTCCCCATATCAAGTTCCCGTATGGCTTGCCGTTCAGCACTTTCTCACTCACGTCTCACAACTGCTAGGTGAACTTGATTTTCAGTTTTGGCTGTCACAACGTACTGTTTTGGTCATTGGCAAGGGGCAAACAGCAGGCCGACCGGTGATTAAAGAGCTTCAAAACTTAAAAATAAAGACTTTGGTTATGGACAGCAAAACGATTGATCGTAACAATCTATTCCGTAGCGCCGATATCATAATCTTTGCAACAGGAAAAAGGATGGAGATACCATATAAAATGCTCAAAAAAACTTGTATCCTAATAGGAATTGGATTGCACCGCTTTGAAGGTAAATTACAGGGTGATTTTGATGAATTTGAGGCTAAAAACAGCGTCCTATATTATACACCTTCACCCGGTGGAGTAGGACCCCTCAACCTTGCTTTTCTTTTCGAAAATTTACTAACAGCCGCAGAAAATTCTACAAAACGGGGAGTATAATTATCTTAAATACCCACCCGCATGAAAAAGTTAATAGTTCTTTTTTTGTTTTTTATTCTACTTGCCGTGTATTTTTTTACAAAAGATAAGATAGGAGATCTACGGCCTTCACTTGTTCCCTCATCTAAAGATCTAGTTGCAGAAATACTAGATGCTCAACAAACCGGCTCTCGTCCCGACATACCCCTCACATTGCCGGAGGGATTTCAAATTGGGGTTTTTGAAAGCGGCCTGATAAATGTACGCGATTTACAATTTACACCCACAGGAACCTTGCTTGCTTCACTTATGAAAGAGGGGAGTGTAGTTGCTCTTCCTGACAAAAATAAAGACGGTCAGGCGGATGGAATTTATACGGTCATAAAAGATCTTCAAAAACCTCACGGAATTGCTTTTTATAAAGGTAAATTATTTGTGGCCCAAGAGGAAAGTGTTTCTCGTTATTCTTACGACGAAACTAATTTTGTAGCAACTTTTGACAAAAAACTTTTTGATTTACCTATCGGTGGAAGACACAAAACGAGAAGCATTGTATTTGATAAAAAAGGAAATTTGTATGTCTCTCTTGGATCAACTTGCGATACGTGTATTGAGAAAAATGCCTTTATAGCTACGGTTCTCATAAGCGACAGTGAAGGCAAAAGCCCCCGTGTTTACTCTAAGGGACTCAGAAATGCAGTCTTTCTTGCTGTCAATCCTGTGACTGACGAGATTTATGCAACAGAAATGGGTAGAGACTTCCTGGGAAACACGACCCCTCCCGATGAAATAAATATACTTTCCGATAACGGAAATTTTGGTTGGCCATTTTGTTATGGAAAAAAGGTGTGGGACAAGAATTTTGGATTTAAAGATGAGAGCTATTGCAGAAATACCATTTCTCCCATCTACGAAATCCCGGCACACTCAGCACCCTTGGGGATTACATTTATAAAATCTTCTCAGGTGCCAAGCTCTTGGCAAAATGATATCTTGGTGTCTTACCATGGATCATGGAATAGCACGGTTCCTGTTGGATATAAAATTGTTAGGATTTCGACCAAGGGAACACCCAGTGAGCATGACTTTATCACAGGATTTATCAGCGGATCGGACGCATTAGGAAGACCCGTAGATGTCGAATTTGATACCGATGGAAGTCTATACATCTCAGATGACAAGGCAAATGCGATATATAAAGTAATTGCAAAGCCCTAGCACTTGACCATCCTTTCACATTTCTGTAATATGATCTTTGCGTGACTTTTTACAAAAAGCGTAATAAAAGATACGGTCCTCTTGTCCACCAGCAGCGTCATCACAGAAAATACACAGTATTTCTCTCAGGGAGTATTGTGTTCTCATCTGTTGTATTGGGTATTGGTTTTTTCACATCCATATTTAGCAATAAAACGAATCAAGCCGTACTCGGAGCAAGTATTTCAAATGCCCAGACTGCGCTATTAATGCCAATTGTTGAAGTAACCATTGGACCAACAATAGCTCCAACTGTTACTCCAACCAACAAGCCAACTCCCACCCCCACAATCCGCCCCAAAAATACACCAACATCAATCCCACAACAACAGGAACCCACCACAACTGCTACTTCAGGACAATACACAGCCGAAAAGATTAATGACGTCACTTGGAGAGTAAAAAACGTCAAAAATGATGACAATATGGCAAGCCCTCAAGATATTGTAAATGCCCTCAATTCATACCGGGGAGAACGGGGAAAACCAAATCTAACAGTTGACGGCAATCTCGCCTCTTATGCTCAGGATCGCGCGAATTTATTTGCATCAAATGGCTCACTTGATTCTCATGCAGGTTTTAGAAATTATATGGATAACGGGGGATTTGATAAAGCAGGATTTAATTCACTTGGGGAAAATTCCGCGTATATTTCAGGTCCAATGAACGGTGACAAAATTATAAGAAGTATATTTGGAGCAGACTCATCTCATGACGGAAATCAGCTGGACAACTGGACACATGTAGGAGTTGGGGTGAATGGTAATGCAGTTAATGTAAATTTTGGAAAGAACAAGAAATAGGAATTAGTGGTTTTCGAATTAGGAATTAGTGGTAATTTTGATTCGGAGTTTTTCTAATTGTTCTTTGCGAAGTTTTAACCTCATGTCAGAGGCAATTACTTTTCCTGCTTCGTCTAGTAGTTCTTTTGCCTTATTTTTATCTGTTTCAAACAATGCTTCCGCCATATGCATATAAGCACCAGATAGCCAGACACATTTTGCATAACTGTCCTTATCCTCTGCTGAAATAAGGTCATTTAGTGAAGATTCAAACCTTTCCAATGCGGTTGTGTCTCCTTTTTTATATTCCAGAACAGAAAGTCTCGTCTTCATTTCAGAAAGCATTGCTAGCCTATTTGCATCTAACAATACAGCTTCTCTGTAGCTTGATAAAGCGTCATCATCGTCACCCAAACTTTCCTGTACCTTACCTAAATTATAAATTGCCATTGAAAGTAGGGTAGTGTCACTTCCTAGTCTTGCTAACTCAACCGATGCCATTGCTGAATGCTTTGCTAGAACTAAGTAATTTTTGGATGTCGTTTTGTCAGACAAGTGACGGTAGACTAGTGCTTGGCTTGCAAGGGCATCAACCAATTTTTCTTCTTTCCGTTCTTCAACAATTGCTACTATCGCATCAGAAAGCAGTTCTAAAGATTTTTTAAAGTCGCCACGTTCGCGAGCTTGTTCACTTTGCATTAGAAGTCCTCTCGCATCATTATTCATATTTATTCCCTGGCATTCTTTCCTGTTGGCCCCATATATCCATGTCCAAACTTTTCAGGAGTAGGCTTGGTTTGATTTTTAGGCTCAACCGATTTTATAGATCCTGTCCCATTGATTTTGATTCGGAGACAACTTACATCTTCACTAGGAGAATTTGACGCAACAAACAAAGACTCAAGGGGACTAAATCGCTGAACAAGTCTAGTTTCAATGTCTGCTATTAATACACATGAAGGGGCATCGCTTGATTCAAACTCCGTGGAAATATTGCTATCACTAGGAGTATCTTCACCAACTGCCATCATTAATGATCCGGCAACAATTCCAGAACCCACTGTAGAAAGTACAAATAAACCCCTTTTTACACTTTTTCCGAATGTATAAGCGCTAGACTCATTGGATGCCACGAGCACATTATAGCACAAGGATCCAATTTTATTATTCCACCAAATGAAATTTATGGTAGACATCCACTTAATACTAAAAGGGTGCTATAATTTCTCCATGGAAAGAGGCAGACTAGAACAGGAAAAACTATCAGAAAAACTCTCACGCATACTACAGGCAAAAAACAAAGTTGTAAGGGGTATCTGGACAGGCATCCCTATAGATGAAAAAACTGCATTTCAAAACCTCGAAGCGAGGCTTGAGCTGGGTCAGAAAGGAGAAGAAATTGCACTTGAAGAATTCTGGAAAAACAATGAAGGATTTATTAAAAAATCCGGTTCAGCCCTTAACGCTCGAATGCGCCAGAATTTAGTGGAGTCAGCATTTACTGAACTAATTGGCCGCTTCAGGAATTAGGATGGAACCCCAGTGGTACTTTTTGAACAACCTGAAACCAATGGACAGCCAAAAATTCTTGATTTGTTCAAGTTTGAACCGGAAATCCGAGAGAATGCTTTAAAATTCTATGACGAACAAGCAAGACAAGACATCATATCAACAGTCATTAAAAAGGACCAACTACACAATACGCCATTGATACATCCCAGGCATTTAGCCCCTGGATTGATAGTTACAACCAGCAATGTTGGTGAACATAAAATTATTACACCAACAATGATTGATGGTGTAATGCTTAGATTCACACACCCTCAAGCCAACAGTACGCCAATTGTCGAATTTATTCCTGAAATAGCAGCCTAGCCAGAAAGTGCTATCTTTTATTCCCTTGATGAAACTTTCGGTGGACGTTTTTTAACTGCGGGTTGGTCACGTGAGTATAAATCTGAGTAGTACTAATATTTTTGTGTCCCAGCATTTCCTGCACAGAACGTAAATCGGCCCCATTATAAAGTAGGTCCGTTGCAAAACTGTGTCTTAGTCCATGCGGGCTAATTTTTACAGGTAATTTTGCCTTTCGCACATATTTTTCAACAATTCTCTCAATGGAGCGGGGAGTGAGCCTCATCCTTTCTCCTTGATTGATCGGATCAACACCTTTTGCATAACGAATAAATACTGGAGCAAAATTTTCATCCCTGGCGTCAAAATATTTTGTGAGCCAAAAGATGGCAGAATCGGACAGAAATACAACTCGCGCCCTTCCCCCTTTTCCAATAACACCAAATTCTAGAGTCTTAAAATTCATTTGATCCCTGTTGAGTCTGCACAATTCAGAAACACGCAGGCCTGTTGAGAAAAGCAGTTCCAAAATCGCTCTGTCGCGAAGACCTTTAACATCTGAAGTGTCGACTGCATTCATAAGCTCCCGAAGGTGATCGCGGCCTAAAAATTTTAATGATTTACTTTCTCCTTTTGGAAGATCAATTTTTTCGGGAGACAGGGTTTCCATGTCATTTCTCACGCAAAAACGCAAAAAAGAACGTAGAGCAATTATGTGATAGCCCTGAGTCACCCGCATTAAAGTTATTCCTTTATCGTCAGCATAATCAGACAACCATACACGGTATCGCCGTACAAGCTCAATATTGATGTCCTTTATGCTTTTTTGAGGGTAATTAGCCTCAAACCAAGAAGTAAACCGGCTTAAGTAAAACTTATAATTTCTTATCGTAAGCTTGCTCGCGTTTTTCTCTATTTCAAGATACTCAAGGTAAGTATTTATTGGTTTTGCAAGATGAGAGGGAAGTGTGGGAACATTTTCCATAGGGCAGAGCACAAATATTATGCGACATATTGATCTTATATGTCAACACCAATATAGTACTTTTAAGGAAAATTGCCAATATTTTATTCGTAATTTAATAAATGTACGATATATCGATATATCGTACACAAGGTGCCCTACTTTTATTGTGCGACATAGAAAATATTTGTAGGAATGCTATAATTGATGCATGAAGCCAATTGAGCAACTTGTTGACTTTTTCACCTCACCCGAAGCCACACGAATCCAGATAATCTCAGAAGGTATTACTAGCGGAATTTTCATGTTGTAGAACCAGGCTGCGTCGATAATATAATTGAAATACAATCCAAAAATACATCTCATAATTCAGATAATTTGCCAGGACTTACACTTGGTTATGGCATCTGAATTAAGATAATTAAGGGCGATGAAAATAATGCCACAACAATGCCGATGTGGATCATTCCAGAGCTTTCAAATAACAACTCACCACAAGATTTGACACTTAAGAATTAGCCTCACGCTAGCCCTTCCAGGATGCGATTTAAGGCCCCTGAAATATCAGCAAGCACTATGTAATCCTCTCATATTAATAGTTAATACTTGGCAGTTGATATCTTAGAAGGAAAATCGAAAAAACATAGCCTTTCTACTACAATTTTACCGTACTCTATTAATAACCTATAGTAGAGTAGTTTGAACAGGTTATTAATGTACGAAAAGTAGGCCATGAAATCAACTCAGTACGCATTTGTATGTATATTAAAATTCATCCTTAAATTCGACGGTAAAATTCCTACAAGGAGCCAAATAGGTACAGCCTCAGAAGTCGTTAGTATGTCGTAAAAGTATTATTGTGCGACATAAGATATCGCCACAAAACAACCACTCCCATAGAGCAGCCGGTATTCACTTCAAATGCCAAAAATCCTGAAATCCACACGTATTCATTTTGTCGATTTTGGCCTCATATTTCGCCACTCTTCGAGGAAAGATAGCAACTCTTAAGGTCAGGGGTGCTGTTATACGAGCATTTTACCCTCAAAACAGCGGAGAAATAGCCTCAAAATGAGGTCGTATTTTCGATTTATTTTCGACTCTCCTGCTCCGCCGGTGCCTACAAAAACACACCTAGCCTCAAAACCGTGAAAAGTTATCCACATCCTGCGTGAAATATTAGCTATTGAGCTCAGTTGGCACTTTTCTGTTTTTGTTGATAATCCGCTCTAAACTATCATTTTTGTGGCTGTTTATCAACAATTAGTTATTAATAATTAAGCACAAGTGACAGAAGAACATGATGAGCTCTCTACCTTTTTGTTTGAAAAACTAAGCACTATTTGCATTACAGTCTTGGGTGCATTTTTTCTAACAATCGAACTAACTGTGTAGTATTCCAAAATTATAGGATATATATTATGGGACGCATTATGAGATACCACACCACTATATCTAACTATATCATTTGAAGCCAGAATCACATCACTCACTCCCCCACTTCTTGTAAAAAATTAAATATTATTTACTGTTAATATTTATTATAAGAACTATATTGTGATTACTGGCTAGGAGAATATGAATGATAAATTTCTAGTGATATATACTATGGGATACTACAGGCGCATTTTTAGCTTCAAATAGCCTCAAAATACCCAATGCTTAATACTTAATGTTATACTCCCCACTTGGAAAATATCACTAAGAATAAAACGGATATAAAGCCAACCCACACATATTCCCACAAAATTCCTTTAAAAAGACGCCTTTCGAGCCACGCATGACAAAGTCCCGAATAAGTATAAAAAATCCCTGTTAGAAATAGCGAATATATAGATGCATTAACCGGCCACAATATGAGTACGTAGGACAGCTGCAGGATACATAGTGAAATAATAAAAGAGAACAATGAAATAGCCTTAACTTGTGAAGTATCAAGCGTATATGTCCACAACGACTGTATATTCATAAAGAATGAAATTGGCAGTATAGCCAGAGGTGTAAGCAATACGGGAAGTCTGAGTGAAAAAACAAAGTTGACTAAAAAGTAAAAAACAAGGAGCGTAATAACAAAAGCAACAATACGGGCACTTCGCAAAAGATTTATAGTCCGTATACCCGATACAGCAAAGATATTTTGTGTTAAAAAAAGTGAGTAAAGTCCAAATGCATAAATTATCGTTATAATTAGCCTACTCAGTAGTCTTTCGGGTACCAAAGCGTAGAAAAATGGAAAAGCCAAGGTAAAAAAGAATGGCAAAATAAGAATGGGACCAAAGAACGTTCCTTTAATATCCTTGCGCAAAATAAGAAGCAAAAACAAAACCGTTGCAACTGCAAGAACTGCCGAAGCAACAAGCAGCTTCAAACCGCTAAAATATTCGCTCATAAATACTCCAACGGAAAGTATAAGTACTGCCAATACAAACTTTTGTCGCTTGTTGAGATTGATAAGTGAGAGAAAAGCTCGCATAGTTACTTATAAATCGGTTAACTTATGTACATCGAGAAGAATAATTGCCTTGAGTGCTTGCAACACCCCTCATCCTACCGCCGATTCCTGAGTCTAGACCGAAAATAACCATACAATTTTAGAAATCAAGATCCGTAAGATAAATGAAACTATTTTAGGAACTGTACTCCAAATTGGTGTACACCTTCTGAACATCGTCTAATTCTTCTAATTTCTCTACCAATTGTACTACTTTTTCCTCTATTTCAGGGGCAACGGAAATTCTGGAAAGTGGTCTATATACAAGAGATGCCTCTTCAACTGCAAAACCTCCCTGAATCATTCCCTTCTGAGCACTCTGAAGATCACCAGGCTGCGTATAGAGAATTACCACCTCATCAACATCTTCATAATCTGAAACGTTATTGTCGAGCGCGACGGTAAGAATGTCGTCCAGTGTTTTTCCATTCTTATGTACAATTATCTCTCCGGATTTTTGGAATAAGTAACTTACCGCACCCTGTCCCGCCATAGTTCCCCCATTTTTTTCAATGGTATTTTTTACCTCCGCAACAGTTCTTTGTTTTTTATCAGTTACTGCCTCAACTAATAGCCCCACTCCACCATTCGCAAAGCCTTCATACAGCACCTCATCAAGCTCTACTCCACCTGCACCTCCCGCACCTTTAAGAATGGCCCTTTCTATGCCATCCTTTGGCATGTTAGCTGCCTTCGCCTTGTCAATCACAAGCCGTAACGACGCATTAAATTCCGGATCGGTATTGCCCCCACCCTGCTTGACTGCAATAGTGATGGCGTTGGCAAGCTTTGTGAAAAGCTGACCGCGCTTTGCATCGTTTACTCCCTTTTGGCGTTTTATTGTTGCCCACTTACTGTGTCCACTCATATAAATGATTGTTGTCTGAGAATATCAGCAGATTCCTTCAGCACGAGTCAAATTATAGTCTGTTTTGATTCTTATGGCAATGCTTTTCTATTTATTTCTTGACAATTTTTTTTAATTTATCTACAATGGGACAATCAAAATTTGCAAAGTTTAATGAACGCTTTGCACAAAAAAGCCTCAATGCCAACTCTCAAAGACCAAGCAATCAAACTAGCTCTAGAAAATAACTGGGAGGAGGCTATTCTTGTGAATAAAGAAATACTTGAGGCTGTTCCGAAAGATATTGATACCCTCAATAGACTGGCGTTTGCATTTATGCAGTCAGGAAAATTCTCAGATGCTAAAAATACCTATAGCTCAATTATTGAGATGGACAGTACGAATCCTATCGCAACAAAAAACCTTAGAAAATTAACTACTCTATCACAACAAAAAAATGGAGCATCGACCATGTCACACCTTAATCATATGGATAACGTATTTATCCAAGAAGCAGGTAAAACAAAAACAGTTGAGCTTACAAACATTGCCGACAAAAGAACTCTTATGACCCTGCAATATGGAGACGAGGTCCAGCTTATAATTAAGCGTTCTAAGATCTTTGCTATAACCACAGATAAAACCTTTATTGGTATGCTCCCTGACAGCATTGGGATACGGCTGATATCTTTTGTTAAGGGAGGAAATGAGTACCAAGCGTGTATTAAAAGCGTAGACGACAAAAGCGTTACTGTATTTATTAAAGAGACAAAAAGGGCAAAACGGTTTTCCAATCAATCTTCATTCTCCTAATCTAATCTTTCACGAATAATATTTTCTCTTTCATGAGTTCTTTTTTAGTCATTTCAATTTCTTTTGGGCTTTTTAATTCCTTTCTCAGAGACAAAAGTGCCAACACAAATGCAAGGCAAAAAATTATCACAACGGCTAAAATAAACATAAATTGATTATATCATCATGGAGAAAGCATAGCCTCCAGATCGTCTCCCAAAAAAATTGTAATATCTGCTGCCGGCGAAATTTTCTCTTTCTTATAATCAAAACCTGTTAGTCCAATGAGTGAATTAACATAAATATTTTCTTCCTCCGGATACGCGACATATGAAGCTATTTCGGCACGCGCCGTACGGACCGCAATTACATTAAATCCTTCCTTCCCCAATATTGTCGCCAGTTGATTACCCAAACCATTAATAGACGTTCCATTTTCTATCTCGATTGTATACTGCACATTATTAATCGCGGAATCAACAAAATGCTCCTCTATTTTTTTCATGTCTTCCTTACTAAATATATCGACCCTTTCTTCAGTCCGATTGTCTTTAAGAGCACTGCGCATCGCATCAATCACCTTATGAATGTCGTATCTATTCATGTTTTTTAACGTGACGTTACCATCAAATATCAACCGCCACTCATTCTGTGAAGTAATAAATTCCGATATATTTGCCGGCGGTTTGTTATCTAAAATCATTGCATTAATGGGCAATCCTAACGCAAAGGAGACGCCAAGATAATTTTTTCCTTTCGTGTACTTGCGCAAATCCCCCAATGAAAGGTAAAGCACTTCTTTCGTGTTCTTATCAACATAAATTAACTTTGAATCCTTTGCAACGTATAAGACGCTGAATGCATTATTACGAAATTTGGATTGAATAATCTCGCTCCCTATTTTTAAAATAACAGCGCCAACAATGAATAAAAATACAATGAAGAAAAAAAACTTGAGATACGTGAGACCAACATAGCTGTTTTCTTTCATAATTAATGGACGAAATGAAATTTCCGGAGTTTGCGTAATAATTCCAAGGTATTTTTTTCAGAAAAACCCAGCAATTCAAGAACTTTCTTACCAATCCTAAGTCCTGCTTCAAATTCGGGAATAACAATTGTATTTACCCCTAAATTTACTAATTCATATTTATCCTCGTCAACGTGAGAACGACATAAAACAATTAATTTTGGATTGAGTTGTAGAGAATTTTTAATAATAACTTTTTGGACAAAACCATCGGGAAGTGCCACAACTAATATACGCGCCTTCTTAATTCCGGCACTTTTTAAAACATCAATATCCGTGGGATCACCGTAAAGTGAATTCTTCATATTTTGTGAGAGTGCATCAATCGTTCTCCTGTCAAAATCAACAACAACGTATGGGATTTCACCCATATCCAAAAGGTTTCTAACTTCACGACCAACACGCCCGTGTCCCAAAATTACCACATGATTCTCAATTTCCTCAAATGGAGAACGCATAAAATAATGAGAATCACCCATAAAGTTTTTGACAAATGAAGTATTTTTATACTTTTCAAAAATTCTTTTTGCAAATCCTGTTATTCCGGGGATCAAAAGTAGGGACGCAATAAAAATAGCCAATAAACTTTGGTAGTCAGAGATATCAATAAATTTTGATACAAACGCAATTTGGGCAACTACAACAGCAAATTCGCCAATATTAGTTAGGTGTGACGATATAAATACATTTGCGGTTGGTAAAAATTTAAAGAACCTTAGGATAAAAAATAACACAAAAAATTTAATAATAAGTATGAGAACTGTTGCAAGAATAATTACCGGAATTAGGGGAAGAACAGCACCACCATTTACCAACATCCCTATCAACACAAAAAATAAAACTAGCAAGATATCTCGCAGCGGTTTTATAGTCGAAAGCGCTGCCAGATTTTTACCCTCTTCAGAAACCAATACTCCCGCAAAAAATGCCGCAATTGACTGCGGCAAACCGGCGTACGTCAAAAGCCCGATTGAAACAACAGCGGTAAAAATAGTCGCAAGAATTGTTAGCTCCTGCTGCGGATAGCGAAAAAGGATGTGTAGCATTTTTGACAGGAAAATTCTTCCCAAAATAAACATAAGAATAAAAGCTCCCAATGGTTTTATGAGAGTCAGAACTAACGTAAAAATTGTTTGAGGAAATACAAATTGTGCATTAAACAAAAGCGGCATGAGAAATATTACAGGCACAATAAAAAGGTCTTGAATTAAAAGAATAATAAATACGTTATTGCCCGGAAAATTTGTTACCATACCCTTCTCTTCAAGAATTTTTAAAATAACAGCACTCGAAGAAAATGAAAAAAGTACGGCAAAAAGGAGCGCAATTTGAATACTAAAATGAAAAAGTAAAAGTACCGGTACGATAAATACAGTGCTTAAGACAACCTGAAGCAATGCAACATAGATAATTTTTTTGTTAATTTTCTTAAGCGCCTTTAATGACACCTCAAACCCAAGTGTAAATAGAAGAAGTGAAATACCAACCTCAGACAGTCGGAAGAGATTATCGTAGGAAGGAATAAAAGCTTTTCCGACAATTCCAAAAAGAATGCCGCTTACCAAATACCCGACTATTGGAGGGAGTTTTACTGTGCGAGCTGCAAATCCCCCAATAAATGCAGCGACAACAAGAAGAATTATTTCATTAATAAATGAAGCATGCACAGTAATTTAGTTTAGGTGAGTTGAGCTAAAAAATCAACAAGCTCGGAAGACAAAGGAGCCTCAAATTCAACCTGAGCCATAGTTTTTGGATGATTGAGTGTAATTTTGCTTGCGTGTAAAAAATGCCTTCCCAAAAGCTTCCTGTCACGTACTATTGTTTTTCTCCCAGCATATAGACTGTCAGCAAATATAGGGAACCCTGCATACTGAAAATGTACCCGTATTTGATGTGTTCTACCCGTCTTGGGAAAAACCCTGACAAGAGTCAGTACCTCACTACTTTTTCCCAAAGTAAGCTTTTTGTATTCAATCACCTGAAATTTTGTAAGCGACTCCCTTCCCTGAGGGATTACCCCAAACCTCATTCTATTCCAGGGGAGTCTTCCAATTGGAACATTTATTTCCCCATCCGTTGCGAGTTTTCCGTGGCACAATGCAATATATTCCTTAATTACCGTCCGCTCTTTAAATTGCTTTTGAAGTGCACTAAATATTTCTTCATTGAGGGCAACAAGCAACACTCCACTCGTCTCCTTATCAAGTCTGTGGACAATGCCTCCACGCCGTGCAAATTCAGAATCGTCCTCAGACATTATGGCATCAGGATATGTTTGCCTAATAAAATCCTGGACAGTGTATGCCTCTTTAGACGTATCGGCATTATTCACAATCATTCCAGCAGGTTTGTTGAGGACTAAAAAATCTTGATCTTTATAAATAATTTCCGGATGTTTCATTACTGCTTATTAAAGGTATCTCTTTGTACAAAAAACAATAAAACGGCAGAAATAACCGTCACAATTCCTAATAAGATATTGAACCAAAGATATTTTTGAGAAACATACCCGTATACCGCAAAGGATAGGGCAAGCGAAACAAGTGAGTAAGTAATAATCGTCATGAATGTTATAAAGCCATCCTTTGTTGTGTACTTATTATGAATTTTTATAAACCATCCATAAAAAACTATCAAAACAAAAGCAGAAATTACTTTTATGAGAAGCGTAATCCCGTTATTGGTATGCAACAATACATCGAGAAGGATGAGCGGTGAAAATGAAATAAAATAAATATCCAAAATCCTTAATTTATTCTTTTTTT
>JAUSNA010000068.1 GCA_030645455.1 Candidatus Levyibacteriota bacterium
GCGGGTACAATTCTGGGAGTTGCTCTTTTCTTAAGGCTTTATAGGATTGATCAGGTTGTTCCTGAACTTTTTGGCAAAGAGTTGGAGGTTTCTCTCGTAAATAGCATCACTATTCCGTCGTTTGTTTCTCATGCAAGTTTATATTTATTAGGAATGAGCGAATTTGCGGTGCGCCTTCCTGGTGTAATAGTCGGTGTTTTGACGGTTGCACTTATGTACTATTTAGCCAATGAGATAAATCAAAGGCTGATGGTGCGAAAAGATAGTTTCTTCCCGCTTTTTGCTATGGGGGTGCTTTCCGTCTTGCCGTGGCACATACAAATTTCCCGCTCAGACTTAGGGGTCAGCTTGGGTTTGTTTTTTTTCATTCTTATGGTATTTCCCCTGTGTTGGTTTAAACAAAATAAATGGATGATTGTGGTATGGGTTTTGCCGGCAGCGGCAGCATTTCATGCCGATATTGTTTTTTTGATGCCGGTAATTCTGGCGGTGGGCTTTATTTCTTTTTATCACAGCTCTTATATAAGAAAATACTGGATTCAAACAGTCCTAAGCGTAGCTCTTTTAGCTGCATTTATGATGCCGTTTTTCAGGAGTCCCCAAATATTATTAAGGCCAGATGACCAGTTGACCTATCAGTTGATAGAAAATACTAAATTGTCGCAAGAAAGAGTTTCATATAGTATGAACACTTCACTTTCAAAGGTACTTTACCTGCCCATTATTGAAAACTCAAAGCTATTTTTATCAAACACTTTCTCATACTTTCAGCCGCACTCACTTTTTTTCTCCTGGGATAAAGATCAATATATGAATCCTAATTTTGGTCTCTTTTATCCCGTTGATTTATTATTTATATTGCTTGGCCTGGCTTTTTTGAAGAAAAAAAAGACCTTTTTTACGGTTTCCTTAATCTACATTTTGGCAATTGTTCTTTATGCGGCTTTCCTGCACGGCAGCTCGCAATCAACATGGTTAATGCCAGTTCTTCCCCTGGCGGTTATTTTGTCCTCTTTGGGTTTTTTTAGAATTTTTGAATTAAGAGCAAGAAATAAATTTGTTTTTGCGTTCGTTGTTTTGATCGCATCTTTTTGTATGGTTAGGTTTCTAGGAATATATTATATTGTTGAGAATAAAGAAACCCTCATTGGGGAATATGAAGAAGCATTTGTATATCTCGCAAAAAACAAGGGCAGTATTCCTGTGGTTGTTGTAGATTCGACCTACGGAAAGAATCTAAGTCTATATTCACGGTTTTTCCGGGAGGGTCCAAATGACAAAGAATTTATTTATAGTGTTAATAATTATTGTCAGGATGGGAGGATGCATATTATGCCTACATATCTAATTCCGAAAGGGGCACAGATTTACTACATAAGTCAAGCTCAAGATGAAAAAATGAATATAGGTATAGCAAGGTTATGAAAATTCTTAATAAAATACTTTTTACGGGCATTTTGCTTTTGGCAGTATTTTTACGAATATGGAATTTGGGGAATATTCCAATTTCACTCAACTGGGACGAGGTAGCAATTGGATATAACGCCTACTCTATTTTAAAAACCGGGATGGACGAGCATGGGGTTAGGTTTCCCATTGTTCTTGAGTCTTTTGGTGACTTTAAGCCGGCTTTGTACTCTTATTTGCTTGTTCCTGTCTTGATGGTTTTTGATCTCGGTTCTTTTGCCGTAAGACTCCCATCGGCAGTATTTGGCATTATTGGTGTAATTTTTTCTTACTTTTTAACCAAAGAACTGCTTAAACTCCGGGGTAATTACAAAAACGCACCAATTGTAAGTCTTACGGTTATGTTTTTGCTTGCTGTCAGTCCCTGGCATATCCAGTTTTCCCGGGCTGCTTTTGAGGCAAATATTGCAACCACTTTTTTTATTATTGGTTTTTGGGCTTTTCTATTAGGATTAAAAAGACCCATATTTCTCTTCCTAAGCGCGGCATCCCTTGGTTTTTCTCTGCATGCATATCACAGTACGCGGCTTTTTGTTCCGCTGTTTTTACTTTTTCTAATATTTATATTCCGAGAAAACCTACTAGCCTATGGTAAAAAATTACTAACTCCTGCAATAATTGGTTTTCTTTTTTTGATCCCCTTTTTCTATTTTGCATTGACCGGTAGAGCTGAGATGATTTTTGGAAGGGCTTCGCAAACCACGGTTTTTAGCAACTCAAAATCTCTTAATGAGGCTGTCTATAAAATTGGGGAGGGATATCTTAAGCACGTCTCTTTGAAGTGGCTATTTGTTACCGGAGACAATGATAGACACCACGCACCCTCTTCAGGCATTCTATATATATGGGAGCTTCCGTTTTTTATTTTAGGAATCCTTATTCTTTTAAGAGATAAATCTAAATTTAAGTTAGTTATTCTTTCATGGATATTGTTGGGTCTTGTTCCTTCCTCTCTTACAACAGAGGTTCCGCATGCAATTAGGACCTTAATTCTTATACCCTCTTTGCAAATTATTACCGCATTAGGTGTTGTGAAAGTGGCCCTAACCGTTTGGAAGAAAAAAATATTGTTATTGCCGGCATTTTTTTACATCCTATTTATAGGATTTGGATTCATTCTTTATTTTCACTTATATTTTTACCAGATGAACCATGAGTACTCCCGTTTTTGGCAGTTTGGCTACTCCGATGCCGTAAGCTATGTGCGGCAGAACGATCAAAAATACAAAAAAATTGTAGTTTCAAATAAGCTTGAACAGCCCTACATATTTTTTCTTTTTTTCCTAAGATATGATCCAAAACTTTATCTTTCCGAAGGGGGAACTAGAAAGACCAAAGAGCAAGCATTTGGAAAGTATGAGTTCCGCAATATTAATTGGAAGGAAGAGGTTCATGACGGTTCCGTATTAAATATCCTTTCTCCTTCCGATGAGCGGTCCGAACCAATTCATACAATCCGGTATTTTGATGGTGGGGATGCCTTTATAATTGCAGAATAATTTTTTGAGGGGCTAGTTATTGACAATCATCACAAAGTTTTCTTTTTCAAAATTTTGAGGTAAAATTTCTAGCGTGAAAAAAGTAATTTCTGTTTGGAAACCTGTTGGTATGACTCCTTTGGGAGCGGTTAAAAGATTCAAAGAAAAAAACCCCATACACAATAATAAAACCGTATCCTATGCCGGAAGGTTAGACCCTATGGCTGAGGGAATAATGCTGCTTCTTATTGGGGAAGAAAATAAAAAGCGCAAAGAATATGAGGTGCTTAAAAAAACTTACGAGACAGAAATAGTTTTGGGAATTACTACTGACAGCTTTGACGCATTGGGTGTAATTCAAAGAGTATCGCTGCCGTTAAAAATAAACGAAAAAGAAATCACTTCCTGTCTTGGAAGATTTGTTGGCAGACAACTTCAGTTATATCCACCCTATTCCTCAAAACCGTTTGCTGGAAAGCCACTTTTTTGGTGGGCAAGACAAGAAAGACTTCCAGAAATAGAAATCCCGCAAAAAGAAATAGAAATATATGACTGCGCCCTTTTGGAAATGACCCAATTGCCCGGTAATGCGCTTGCAACCGATGCAATGGGGAGAATAAAAAAAATAAACGGGGATTTCCGGCAGGATAAAATAATAATCGGTTGGAAAAAGTTTGGTAAAAAATACACGACCGATAATTTCATAAAAATAAAACTTCAGATTGAATGCTCAAGCGGTACTTATATCAGGCAGCTTGCTGAGGATGTGGGGAAAAAGTTGGGGTGCGGGGCCTTTGCTATTTCTATCAAAAGGATTGCCGTTGGCAATTACACGATAAGTAATTGTGTGGAACTGTAAGTTTGAGAAAGATCTTGCTATGATAAATGTATAGTGAATATAAAGATCAAGATTGGGTTAGCGCTTCTTTTTTTTGTTGAATTATTTTATTTTGGTCTTATTTTTCTTAGTGATCTCAATTTCCAGCTTCTAAATCCTCAAGGGTCGATTGCCAGGCAGCAAAGAGATCTTGGAATGCTGGTAATTGGAATTCTGTTAGTTGTTGCAATTCCCCTTATTGGAGCAATGTATTGGTTTGCTTATAAGTATAGAGCAGGAAATAAAAAAGCAATTTACAAACCTGATACAAGACACAGTAAATTTACCGAGCTTGTTTGGTGGTTGATTCCTGCAGTCTTTATTTTTATTCTCGCAATTATCACGTGGAATAAAACCCACGCGCTTGATCCGTATAAGCCACTTGAATCAAGCGTTCCTCCTGTCAGAATTCAGGCAATTGCACTCAACTGGAAGTGGCTTTTTTTGTATCCCGACTACAACATCGCAACAGTGAATTTCATCCAGTTCCCGCAAGATACTCCTGTTAATTTTGAGATAACAGCGGACGCTCCTATGAATTCATTTTGGATTCCCGCACTCTCCGGCCAAATCTATGCGATGAGTGGCATGAGTACAAAGCTTCATCTTATAGCGGATAACACTGGGGATTATCGAGGGCAAGCAGGCGAAATTAACGGCCGCGGGTTTTCAGGTATGAAATTTATCGCAAGGGCAAGCTCAAGGGAGGAATTTGAAAATTGGGTCGGTGAGGTAAGACGGTCTTTAAAAACGCTTGATGAAAACGAATATTCTACTCTTTCAAAACCCAGTGAAAATAATTCCGTTACGCACTACAGCTCTTATGAGCAAAATCTTTATAATAAGATAATGATGAAATATGTAGTACCGGATGGTGAAAAGAAGATGGAAGAAATGTAAATCTTTATGGAATTTTTATTTGGAAGACTAACGCTAGGTGCTCTTCCCCACGAGTGGTTCACAATCGGGGGGACTGTCTTTATGACGCTAGCCATGATTGGGGTTGTTGCTTTTTTGACGCGTATGAAGCTGTGGAAATGGTTGTGGCATGATTGGCTGACGTCAATTGATCCCAAAAAGATTGGGATCATGTATTTTATTGTTGCTGCTCTTATGTTGGTTCGTGGTGGACTTGATGCCGGAATGATATGGCTACAGCAAGTAATGGGGGCTTCCTCCGGTGGATATCTTTCTGCACAACACTTTCAGGAAATTTTTACCGCGCATGGGGTTATCATGGTCTTTTTTGTCACCATGGGATTTCTTTTTGGATTTATGAACTACATTATTCCCCTGCAAATTGGAGCACGGGATCTTGCTTCTCCATTTCTTAACACTCTTGGATTTTGGTTGTACGTTGCAGGAGCAATACTTATCAATATGTTCTTTGTCTTTGGGGGGGAATTTGCAGCCGCCGGGTGGCTATCTATCGCTCCACTTTCCGGTCTTGAGTATAGTCCCGGGGTGGGGATGGATTATTGGATTTGGAGTTTGCAGATTTCAGGAATTGGTACCACTCTTGGGGGTATCAATTTTATAATGACGATTCTTAAGATGCGTGCACCCGGAATGACGCTTATGCGAATGCCTATTTTTACGTGGGCGTCACTTTGCAGTATGGTAATGGTGGTGATTGTTTTCCCTCTTTTAACAGCAACTGTTGCCCTTCTTAATTTGGACCGGCTTTTAGGGATGCACTTTTTTACAACTACAGCCGGCGGAAATGCGATGATGTATACCAATTTGATTTGGATGTGGGGGCATCCTGAGGTGTATATCTTGATGATACCGGCTCTTGGTGTTTATTCAGAGGTTGTCGCAACATTTTCCGGTAAGCGTCTTGCAGGATATACGTCAACTGTCATAGCGCTGAATGCAATTGCTATCATCTCTCTTTTTGTATGGCTCCATCATTTTTTCACAATGGGTTCGGGGGCGAATGTAAATGCGGTTTTTGGAATCTCGACCATGATAATTGCGATCCCGACAGCAGTGCAGCTTTTTAACTGGGTTTTTACGATGCGTAAAGGGCGCATCCGGTTTGATACCCCTATGCTTTGGTTTTTGGGATTTGTTTTTACGTTCTCAGTTGGAGGAATGACGGGGGTATTATTAGCTGTTCCACCCGCCGATTTTCAACTGCACAACAGTCTTTTCTTGGTTGCTCACTTCCACACGATGGTAATTGGTGGTGCGCTCTTCGGAATTTTTGCGGGTTTTTCATATTGGTTTCCTAAATTTACCGGAATAAAACTTAATGAGAGGCTTGGTAAATATGCTTTTTGGTTTTGGATTATTGGGTTTTGGGTATCATTTGGACCGCTTTATATATTGGGACTTATGGGGGCACCGCGACGGCTCGAGCGGTACGATTCTGTTACCGGGTGGCAGCCATTGTTTGTGGTTTCTCTCATAGGATTTGGAATAATTTGCATCGGGACAGCGTTTTTGGTTGCGCAAATTATTGTAAGCATCAAGAACAGGAAGAAGTATGCTGATCTTACCGGTGACCCGTGGGACGGAAGGACTCTTGAATGGTCCACCTCCTCTCCTCCTCCCTTTTATAATTTTGCAGTGATCCCAGAAGTTAAAAATCGCGATGCGTTTTGGGAAATGAAAAAAGAAGGAAAAAGAATAAAGTCAAAATATGAAGATTTTGAGATGCCGAAAGGCACTGCGACCGGCATTTATATTGCCATCTTTGCATTTTTCTTTGGGTTTGCGATGATTTGGCATATCTTTTGGCTTGCTATTGCATGCGCTTTGGGTATTGTTGCCTTTATAATTTTCAGAACTTTTTATGAGAATACGGAATATGAGATGAAGGCTGCGGAGGTTGAAAAAGTTGAACGTATGCGATAACGAATATGCATAAAGAAGAATCAAAAGAAAAAGTATTTTTAGGATTTTGGATTTACATGATGACGGATCTACTCATGTTTGCCGTGCTTTTTGCGACGTATGCGGTTTTGAAAAATAGTACATATGGTGGGATAACCATCCGTGAGATATTTGACCCACCTTTTGTTCTTGTCGAGACACTGATTCTTTTAACGAGCAGTTTTGTGTGCGGGCTTGCTCTTCTCTTTGCAAAAGCTATGGATCAAAAAAAGACAATATATTTTCTTGCAGCAACAGCACTTCTTGGAGTAGCTTTTTTGGGAATGGAAATATACGAGTTTTCCCATCTTCTGTCTGAGGGCAACAGCTATACACAGAGTGCTTTTTTATCCGCTTTTTTTACCCTTCTTTCTTTCCATGGATTTCATATATTAGTTGGTACTGTTTGGATAACAATTCTTTTGGTGCACATTGCGATGCGGGGATTGCTGCCCTCCAATATCCGTAAAATTCGTCTTTTAGGTATTTTCTGGCACTTTCTTGATGTTGTGTGGATATTTATATTTACGATAGTTTATCTTTTGGGAGGTATTTTGTGATGAAAAAAACAGTTGGTTCGGTAAGGTCATATGTTTTGGGTTTTATATTTTCAATAGTATTAACTCTTATATCTTTTGCGATAACAATTAAACATATTGATTCCGACCACTCTTTTATTGGTCACGAGATTATTATCGGAATCGTTTTGGCGCTTGCCGTTCTGCAGCTTTTTGTGCAACTGATATTTTTCTTGCATCTTGGACATGAAAAAGGACCAAGGTGGAATTTGGTTTTTCTTGCGTCTACGATAACAATTTTTATTATGGTTGTTGTGGGGTCTATGTGGATTATGTATCACCTCAACTACAATATGATGCCTGAGAAAGTGGGCAGTTATATAATGGAAAAGGAAGGTATCCGCAAATAATTTTTTGATAAAAACATATTACCAACTTACAAAACCCGGAATTGTACGCGGAAATTTATTTACTGCCGCTGGCGGGTTTTTCCTTGCAGCACGTGGACACGTCGACTTTTTGCATCTTTTTCTCGCTCTTTTTGGGACGGTTTTTGTGATCGCTTCCGGTTGCGTCTTTAATAATTTTACCGACCGTACGCTTGATGAAAAAATGGAGCGTACAAAAAAAAGAGCTCTTGTTACAGGCCAAATTTTACCCAGAAACGCATTGATATTCGCTTCAATGCTGCTTTTTTTTGGACTTACTTTTCTTCTATGTATAAATTTACTAACAGCGTTGGTTGCCGTCTTTGGATTTGTTTTTTACGTTTTTGTTTATGGTTACTGGAAAAGAAAATCTATTCATGGAACGCTTGTCGGAAGCATCTCGGGTGCTACTCCGCCCGTTATCGGATACGTTGCGGTGACAAATTCTCTTGATTTGGGAGCGTTACTCCTTTTTTTGATTTTAGTTATGTGGCAGATGCCGCATTTTTATGCGATCGGAATTTTTAGGAAAGATGAGTATGCTGCTGCCAATCTTCCGGTGCTCCCGGTTGTTATGGGAATTGACGCTGCAAAAAAACAAATGAGGTATTATGTTACTGGATTTATATTGGCAATAACAATTCTTGCAGCGTTTGGATATGTGGGCTTTTTCTATCTGATGGTCATGCTTAGCGTGGGGGGGATTTGGTTATTTGACATCTTTTTAGGATCAGTTGCAAAAGATAATAAAAAATGGGCGACGCGGATTTTTGTTTATTCAATTTTAGTATTAACCATATTTAGCATATTAATATCTATAGATTTTGCACTTCCATTCTAATTGTGTATATAATGATCTCATGCTTTTAATCTTCCACATCGCTATTGCTTTTTTAGGTATTATTTTTTCGGGTTCCTCACTTTTTTCTCCTTCGGAAAAGAAACTCAAGTCGTCATACATTTTGGTTGCGGGGACATTTCTGACAGGCTCACTCCTTATTATCCTTAAGCCGGCACATCTAGTACAGGCGTGTTTTTCTGGCCTTGTCTATCTTGGATTTGTTGGAGTTATGATTTATATTGCCCAGAGAAAACTTGCAAAAGAAGTTGCTCCTCCACAGGTTAAGTATTAGTAAAATACGCTAGATAATAAAAGAAAATTCCCGAAAGAATTGCTACAAACCAAAGGACCAGAAAGGTAAAAGTAATTATTTTGTGTGATTTGAAAAAATTATGCTCGTTTTTGTATTTTTTCATGGCAACAAGAAGAAATATGACAAGTGCGACAAACATGATAATTGAAAATATTCCATGAAAGGCGGCAACGGCTATATGGAAAGGAGTATGTATATGGCTACCCACTTTTGCTTCGTGAGTTAATGCCCTATAAGACATGTAGCTGATATTGAAAAGAGTTTCGTATAAAAGGGTAACAATTGTGAGCTTTTTTAAAAATTTATTGTGCCTGTAGCCTTGATAAAAAATAGTAAGAACTGCAATAGTTACAAGTATTTCTGTAAGAAGTGTAAAAGTGCTAAAAAGTGGCGGCATATTTATCAAAGAATTGTATCAAATAATAACCTACTTTTACTATCGAAAAAATTTAGCCAAGAGTAAATAATCCTATTTTATTTTTCTTCTTCTTTGAAAACCTCTCACATAGCTTCCAGTAATAACCACGAATATTATAATTCCTTCAATCAACAAAACTTGTATAGATGGATTTTATGGTACGAATCTACTATCATCATCACGGGTTATATACATGAAATCTCTCTCTTGAGGTCTGCCAATAAACTTATTTCCATTACCCATGCCGTTCATGAAAGGTGACAATATCGGAGTTCCGTCAGATGTATGCCCCGAGACAATGCCGGTCTGGACCCATGGAGAATTAATATCAAGTTGCATTGCTACGTCTGCTCCAGCTGCTTGAAGACCTCTTGCCAAACTTTGTGCAGACATATCATTAGCAGACGCAATCATTAGATTGCCCTCTTTTGTCATGCCTATCGCGGATCTCCACGTTATGAAGGATGTTGATGTAGCGGCAATTTTACCCCACGTGAATAAGTCTGTATCTTTCTTGACGGCCGGAGTTAGTTCTCCGTCTTTAATCATAAGAGCGCCATTTTGTCTGACAGCAATCATATCTTCTGTTCTTGAGGCAAGATCTCCTTCTCCCCAAGCACCCATCTTAATAGACCCGTCTTTAAAAGTTACAACGCTTGCCATGCCTAATTGCAGTGGGGCATATTCAACCCCATCTAAATACGCTCCCCAGATAAAACGTCCACTGGAATTATAATTTTCCCTAGCGTGGTCTATTTGAAATCCTCCATTCATAACAACTAGTAGGTTTGATAAATCATTTGCAGGAACCCGTCCCGGTCCCTTGTCCCCACCTTTACGAGCATCGATTGCTCCACCTACCATATTTAGCCTAATGCGTCTGCTATCAAAAACTATTACCGATACGTTAGAATACGGACGCGCGCTATCTGGTCTTATAGTGGTTTTTGCCATAAGAAGATCTGATTCCGTAGTTGGCAAACCGTCAATTGACCATGAACCCTCACCTGCTATTGGGTTTGAAAGGAGTATGTGCGTATCAGGGAGTATAAAGGGCTTAGGTTTTTTGGGTGGTTCTGGGGGGATAATGATCGGCTCCTCAAAAAACATTTCTTGAGCTCGATATGAATTTGGAGGAGTAAAAATAGGATTTGGAAGTGGTGGTTCATCAACTAGAGGAGTGTTTACATATTGGATGGGTGTGTCAAATGGCTTTTCGTCAGGACCAAACCCATGGCTATACATGGACCTCGTCTTCCAATCTTCAAACGCAAGATATTGGCTTTCTAACCACTGGGTTCTTTCTTCTCCTATTATGTCTCGGGAAAATTCTGCGAGAGTGTCTTTGTTGTTCTGACTCAACTTTAACCCTATTCCAGGAATTGTTAAAGCCAAAATTGGAACGCTTAGTCCCACTGCCCAACGTGTTCTTCTACTGGGAAACGTTTGTTGGGATGCAGATAGTAAAGCTTCTTCAAGTATTTCTTCGGGAAGTGGACCACTTCCATGTTCTATAAATTTCATGAGGTGATTATACCAAACGTTAGGAAGTTAGGAATTTGGTTGGAGGAGGCTCGTGCGGTTGCCTTCGGAGTCTTCGAACGCAACATATAGTCCTACTCCTTGAATTTCGTGAGGGCCGTTAATAATTTTTCCACCCGCTTCTTTTACCATTTCCATGGATTTGTTTATATCTTCGACAGAAATTGTAATAAGAGGATTTTTATGGTCTTCTTCTGCTTGGAATAAACCTCCATTAATCGCACCGGGCTTTGTTGGCACCATATTTTCCGTCTCGGTTGTTCCTGCCAGGATGTAATTACTCATTTCAGGCCCTAACATCATCATGTCCCATCCAAAAACTTTTGAGTAGAATTCACTTACTCTTTTTCCGTCTTTGTATGGTAATTCAAAATGGACAACCGGACATTTCTTCATAAGTTGAGTATACCACCGGATAATTCAAGCAACAAGCAAGGTGTGTATAGAGAATATAATGATTCTCTGGGGGGATAAATGTCGGGGGAAATTTCTTACAAAATGGTGGCATTTATCTACTGAGAGCTCTTATGAAGTTCTGCTTCTGCAAGAAATGCATTTCTTGTGTCTATAATTCCTCCAAAAAGGGCTTCTTTGTAAGGGGTTTGGTTTGCGCTGTATTTTCTAGGAAGCTTCCATAGTCCAGCGCTGCCTGCCACTTTATAAAAGTTTGGTTCCACTTTTGGAAATTGTTTTATCATTTCTTTATCAACTATACGTTTTAACGCACTAATGTTTGTTTTTGAGTCACTTACTGCGCCCTTTTCAATTGTTTGAGTGGCGAATTCTTTGGGGTTTTCTTTGAAAAGTGTTCTCCACTGATCAATTTGGGCCAATAGGTCCGGGTATTCAGTCAGATCCATGTCTTTTGCCTTATCAATTGCTGCATTTGTTACAATGGGAAGTGCACCGCCTTTTTCCCGGGCAGATCTTTTCAAAGCTTCAAACATGGCGATAAACCCGGTTTCATATAGAAAAGCCGCGCTTGAATTTTCCGGGTCGGCTCTTCTTATTCTGTTCTTGTTGTCTTGAAGAAACCGAAGCAAGGGAATTTGTTTGTCTACCCTTCGCGAAGCGATGGCATCTTCTACGGGGATTTTTTCTACGGCTGATTGAAGATGATCTATGAGGGTGGACCTCTCCGCTTCATATGTGTCATCTCCTCCCAGGTCGGAAATATATTGTCGATGAAATTCAGATGCTCCTGATTGAAAAAGCTGGGGTAAAAAATCCTCAAGCCCTATTGCCGCAGTTGGGCTGATGGGTGTCACGTCATAGACCGTTCTTGTCTCCTCTGTTTCTGTTGAATCATCAAATTCGCTCATGAGATGATTATACAAATTCTTTTGTAATAAGTTACACCCATTTGATTATTTTATATAGAAACACTAACGGTAATTGTAATTGTTTGTCCTATAGAGATTGCCTCTTTTTGTCTCACTTCTTTTTTGATGGGAAGAAGATAACTCCCTCCCTTTTCGGGGAATATGGAGGTTTTCCAGGAGGTAATTCCAACTTTTACATTTACTGGAATTGATCCAAAACCTCTTCTTGGCCACGGCCAATCTTTTTTAATTTCATCTGCGTCTTTCTTTTCAATTGTTGCAAAATGCCAAGATCCCTTTCCCTGCCATTCCCAAACGCGGGCTTTTATAGTGTAAGGTTCGCTTTTCATTTAGACTTTTTCCAGAAGTAATAAATAAGTGGAATAATCATCACGCTTGCAATTAAAATTGCATACTCACCAAAAAAAGAGGGCTCCTCACCTGTTGTGATATCATCAAGTGCAAGCCAGTCTAAAATCAAAACAATAATTACACCACTTATTAGAAATGCCCTCTTCATGAACATTAAATATTTCTAAAGAAAATATTTATTTAGATCCCTTTTTAGCTTTGCTGATTAATAGGAATAATGCTAAGGGAGCAGCCCAGTTGGCCCATCTTTCGATAAAATCCCAAACCGGCAAACCCACAAGCGGACGAACAAGCGCTGTCCAAAATCCCCAAAAAACCATCCAAAGCAATACGGGACGCATTGGTTTCCACAACACAAGTATAGCCAGTAACACATCTACTGCTCCCACGAGCATGATAAAAGATCCAGCCGTGCTTGCGTCTAGACCAGTAAGCTGTTGTGTCCATTTTATCCAATCTGATTTTTGTTGTAAGGCAAAAACGCCGTGGCCCAAAAACTCTCCCGCAACTCCAATTCTCAAAACCCAATTTATATCAAGATATTTTTCTAATTTCATATATAATTCACCTCGCTTTCTCTACCTATATTAAATTAATACCATTTCTTGCCCAAAGACAAGATGACAAATCATGGCATATTTTTAAAAGCTGTGGTAATAGAGGTTTTTGTAAAAATTAATGTGAGTTACCCTAACCCATAATAGCTGTATAAACTACGGGTAAGAGTGTGACAAGCGGTAAACTAAATATTTGGAGAATTTATTTTGGGGATTGTGGGCTAAGTCAGATTAAAAGGAATCTAGTCCTTTTTTCTCTTTCCTTTGAACCCTCGCTTTTTAGCCAATGCATCAAGCATAGCCTCTTTTACTGCGAGTCTTTTCTTTGTTTTTGGAGAGCGGACCTTTCCTCTTTTGCCAACTCCCGTTGCTCTTTTTGCCATATTTGTGATTATATACTATTTTGAGCGTAAATTCTAGTGAATGTACATCAATGGAATTAAACATGTTTTTATAACAAAGTGCTTGCATCCCAGGTGTATAATGGGACTAACGTGAAAGTAAAAAATATTTTCAAGAAGAAATTTGTAAGCACTACTCCCAATGCCACAATTTACGAAGCTGCAAAAATAATCTTTGGAGAACACCACAGTGGCCTTCCGGTTGTTGAGGGAAAATACAAGAAATTAGTGGGATTTATAACTGAGCAGGATATAACATCAGAGATGTTTCCGAGTATTAAGGACATTATGGAGGATTATGTTCATGAAAGAGATTTTGAGGCAATGGAAAAGAAAGTGATACCCGTTCTTGCAAAAAAAGTTAAGGACGTTATGAGTAAAAGAGTAATATATATTCATCTCGAAGACCCGATATTAAAAGCCGAATCTGTCATGAAAATTAAGGATGTGAGTAGGCTTCCTGTTGTTGATGATAAAAAACACGTTCTTGGAATTGTTTCAAAGGGAGATATCTTTAGAGCCCTTGTAAGCCCCAAAATCAGAGGATTTAAGTAAATTCAGTAAAGGAAAGCACATAAAAACCCTACATGATGCAAGGTTTTTATGTGACTTATTAGGTCTTGTGCTTTCAATAAGTTAAACTTGTTCTGCAAGTTTAACATTTTTTGCGCTTTGGCGGCCATTTTCGCCATCCTCAACGTCAAAAGTAACGCTTGCTCCTTCGGAAAGTGCGTCAAAAGTTACGCCTACTAAAGCTGAAGAATGAAAGAAAAGATCTTTTTCCTGTCCTTCGATGGAAATAAATCCAAACCCTCTATCCGTTTTTTTCTTAATTGTACCTGTCATAATTTTTATACCTCCTTCCACTACCCCATTATACATTTTAAGTCACTAATTAACTAATTAGAGAGAATCCTAGCCTCTCGGATTATTGACCCTTTTTTTAGTGTTTCAACATCATCTAGTGCTTCATCTTTTGTTGCCATGTTGTTCACGCGCACTTCCACGTTCAATTTATAGAGTATTGCTGATTATTTCTAAATCTTCAATATGTAGCTAGTATTTTATCTATGCACAGTTTGTTGCATTATTTTTGAGTTGTGTTGACCCGTGTTGCTAATGTTTCCAATTCCAACATTAGCTTTGGTTAGAGCCATAATGAAGAGCATCATATAAATAAGGCCAACTACAAGCAAGAATTTAGTGCTTCTCGTAGTCATTTTTGTTATTAAATTTTCAATCATATGTTTTTATATTTAGGCTGTGCTACAACTTGCTTATATTTTTTTATCTTACTCTCGAAGATAGCACTGTCCAAAAATCATGTAGAATGCTGCGGGTGTACAGTTTAAATGGCCAACTTTTTGAAACGTGCTTTTCAATATTCAAGTTGTCCCAGATATAGTGGGTTTGTAGGTTGACTCCAGGAGACAGTTGTCCTTGCTGGAGTGAGTTTTTTGTCAAAGCTTGACTAATATTCATATCTGTTCCAAGTTGGGGCAGGCAACAAATATTAGTTGTTAATAAATCTACTGCCTGCCTCGGCTTAGGTTGATATCATTGTATTCTTATATATTATCTTCTTCAGCAACGTAGATTTCCTTTATTTAGTGATCTGAATCGCACGAAGTACTAAATAGCGTACATATAGGACAGCTTTTTTAAATTAGTAATCAAAGTAATTTATTATTCAGCGAAAACATCCAAAATAAGTAGTTATAAAGTTGCAAGCATATCATCGTCTTGTTCACAACAGCATCATATTTAACCACCAGACACAATATTTATGTTGGGGATAAAGGTAATAGGCTCAAAGGTTAACAGTCACCCGCATAAAGGTAGCAGGTATCGAAGTACCGCCGTCGGTACTTTTGTTTTGCTCTTTTGCGAGTGTTAAAAGTTGGCTGTGCAGCTCCTCCATTTTTCCGCTCTCTTGAGCTGATTTGACAGCGTTCATCGTTGGTCCATAGAATTGTTCCAATAATTCTATGAATTCTTCCGGACTTTTGTCAGGGGATATGAAAGAGTATGTGTCTTTGACCATGGATATTTTTTCTTTTGGTACTCCGGCTTGGCCAAAACGTTCGATTATGTTGTTTTCTACTCCCCATGTCATCGGACTGATAAAACCTTCCGGAGGCGGAGGTGTAAAAGCTGCGCTTATCTTTAGGAGCTGTGACACGAATGAGGTCGGATCGTTTGGAATCCAATTACCCATCACAATGCGACCACCCTGCTTTGTGACCCGGACCATTTCACGGGCTACGTCAAAAGGTTTGGGTGCAAACATTGCGCCAAATATAGAGATGGTCAAATCAAAAGAATGGTCACCGACTCCTTGCAAATTGCACGCATCCCCCTCCTGAAATGTCAGTTGGTCAAGACCTTCCTCGATAGCCCTCTTATTTCCGGCGTCAACGAGGTTTTTGGCAATGTCGATTCCGACAACCTCAGCCCCCAAAAGGGTTAGGGGTATTGCTGTTGTGCCATCTCCGCAACCAAGGTCTAATACTTTCATGGGAGGCTTTATCCTGAGAGATTTAACCAATTCTTCCCCGGACTCACGCATGAAGGCGGCAATTTCGGTAAAGTCACCCTTCTCCCACAGCGCTTTGTTGGGATTTATTGTATTGTCCATTAATTAATTATCTCACAAAACAAAAAGGAATTGCACACGTAGCTATTAGAGGGGTTTTATGGGTTACGATTTTAGACTTGCTCCGCCTAGTGGAATCATTCAAAACCCATTATGCTACAATTTGAACAATGAATTTGAGAAATAACAGTTATACAATTTTTATTGGCACAAAAAATTTCACAGAAAAATATTACAAAGATAAAAAGGGATGGCTAAAGATTTCAGCAACGGGCAGGGAATTTAGAATGACAGCCGAACAAGTTCTCAATCACCTATTGCCTGCTATAGCAGGTGTCAAGCCAAACGTAATTCTAAAAGTAGAACAGCACGAACCGGTTAAAGAGTAATATCTTTGGCTCCGCGACTAGCCCCACAAGGGGATCCGGTCTCTCCGCCAGTCGGCGGATCAACATGAGATTTGGCAGCAGCCAAATCTATTCTTGAGAAGCCACAAAAAAAGCCGAGTAAAAACTTGACTTTTCTTATGGCTCCGCTCACCTTAGGCTAATATAACCATTGATTTCGAAACAATTACTGCCTCATTTCAGAACGTGCTATATATTGGGGAACTAAGAGCACGATGGAAAGAAATTAAACTATTGAATTCTCGCTAGATTTTTTTGAAGTTTCTCAATTAATAAAATAACACGCTGGATTGTATTCTCGCATTCCTCTCTAGTCACTCTTCTTTTTGTGGGGTGTCCAGTGTCGTTTCTGTCTATCCTCACCGTATTTAATTCATGAAATAATCTTTCATCTATAAAATTAGCATTCATCAATATTCCGATTTTTGCCTCATATTTTGTTTTGGTGATTAGAATCTTCTTTATTTTTTTGCTTTTTATTAATTTTCTTAATCCGGCGTCTAAAACATCTTCTAAAGTTCTTCCAATCACAAACAAAGATGTATTTAAATGTCCGAAGGAGTAAATATCGATTGCTTCCTCAACACCATCCTTGTATTCCTTATTAAGTTTATCAAGCTGGTTAAATTTTTCTACTTCATTAAGATAGTTCGCAAGCTCAAATATTGATTTTCTGGTTGCTGTTATTATTTTGTCGATTTTTAATTTAAAATTCTCATTACTCAATTTTTGTGATTTATTCTCTTCTAATTTCTCGTTAAACCTTTCATCAGCAACTTGCTTTATAGCGAGATAATCTATTGGTAAGATTTCTTTTTTGTGCTTTAAAAGATGTAATAATTTATTTGCTGCCTTTATTTGCTTATTTGTTCCATCCACCTCTATTTTTATATGTGCTAGTAGATGTTTATAATTTTCTTTAAAACGTGGGCCATTATCTTTAAGAGAAAAACTTTCATAAAGATTGTGCATCATTAAGGAGGACTCTATATGAG
This sequence comes from Candidatus Levyibacteriota bacterium, assembly GCA_030645455.1. Taxonomy (GTDB): domain Bacteria; phylum Patescibacteriota; class Microgenomatia; order Levybacterales; family GWA1-39-11; genus JAUSNA01. Next base: position 17,413 of record JAUSNA010000068.1, read on the forward strand.
GATGTAGTCTATCAACTCTTCTGTTGATATTTTCGATGAAAATACCAATCTTAACAGATATTGCAAATCCTATACCTGAATTTTCACTCATATAGTTCAGGCAGTTATAATAAGAACGATTTACTTATATTAAATTTGAATCTTGCTCCGCGACTAGTCCCACAAGGGGATCTGGTCTCTCCGCCATCCGGCGGATCGACATGAGATTTGGCAGCAGCCAAACCCTAACATGTGAGTACAAAACATCACCCAATGAGTGACTTTTTGTGCTCCGCGACTAGGATTTGAACCTAGAACCTTGAAGTTAACAGCTTCCTGCTCTACCATTGAGCTATCGCGGATCAATTGTCAAACTTCCCTTTGAAAGGAAGTATCACATTATACACAATAATTTTGAGCTTGAAAAGATACTATCTGAGGCACGTACAATTTCTGGGGTATAAATTACTCCAAGTAGTCGCGGAGTTTGTTTCCGCGTGATGGGTGACGGAGTTTGCGTAATGCTTTTGCTTCAATTTGTCGGATACGTTCGCGGGTTACAGCAAACATTCGTCCAACCTCCTCAAGTGTTTTTGGTTTTCCATCTTTGAGTCCAAAGCGCTCTTCAAGTACTCTTCTCTCACGGTCAGAAAGTGTTCCGAGTACAGAATTTAACTGTTCTTTTAAGAGTCCTCGGGAAGCTGTATCAAAAAGAGTGGGAGCTGTAGTGTCATAGATAAAGTCGCCAAGGTATGAATCCTCTTCATCTCCGACAGGAGTATCAAGGCTGGCTGGTTGTTGTGAAATTTTCAAAATTTCTCTGACTTTTTCAGGGTCAGTCTCAAGTTCTTTTGCAATTTCTTCAGGGGTGGGTTGGCGTCCAATTTCCTGCATAAGGCGTCTTTGAACACGCATTGTTCTATTGATATTTTCTACCATATGAACAGGGATTCTGATTGTTCTTGCTTGGTCGGCAATTGCACGGGTTATGGCTTGCCTGATCCACCAGGTTGCGTACGTTGAGAATTTGAACCCTTTTTTCCAGTCATATTTTTCAACTGCTCTTATAAGTCCCTGATTTCCCTCTTGAATAAGGTCAAGAAGAGTCATGCCGCGTCCCACATATTTCTTAGCAATAGACACAACGAGCCTAAGATTGGATTCAACGAGCTTCTTTCTGGCCGATTCATCCCCCGCTTCAAGTCTTTTTGCAAGATCAACTTCCTGGTCAAAAGTGAGCAGTGGAATGCGTCCAATTTCTTTTAGGTACATGCGGACAGGATCAGAGACTGTCCCTCCCTGTATTAGGTTGAGTGCCTCTAGCTCTTTTTCTAAGTCCTCAATGGATTTGTGGGTTTCTTTTTCCTGCTCGATCGTCTCGAAAATATCTACCTCTCTTTTAATAAGTTGATCGTAGAGATAATCAAGTTCTTCGAGAAAATGTTCTGGTTTTGGGAATTTTTGGAGAATTTCTTCCTGGGTAATGTACCCTTTCTTCTTGGCGGAGGCTAAAAGCTCCTCAATGTGATCGTTCTTAACAGCACCTACCCTCATATTAGTGTACTTAAGCGTAGTTGTTGCCTCTTGAAGCACAAAAGGAACCACGCGAAAGAATGAACTTTATTATACCCCCGAAAAGGCATAATTACAAGCGGTTTTTTGGAATTTTACTTATAGCTGGTGGCAAGGCTATTGAACTCAACTCTCAATTTTTGCAGCTCTTCTTCGTTACCTTTCCCTTCCTCTTTTTTCATTTGTTCGGAAAGTTTTTCGAGACGTTTTTTGATTGAGGATTGTTTTATCGCATTTGTTGTTTTCTCAATTTCGTGAATATAAGTTTCTTCCGTCGGAAAATGAGGTATGGGGTTTAAAAAATACATATCAAAATATGAGACAAGATCTTGAGCTAGTGTTGTACTTATTTCCGAAACTTTCAGCTCATCATTTGCAAGAAAGTACTTTTTAAGAGATTGGAAGATGGTGTGTGCGTGCGGAGTTGTAAGTTCAATAGGATCAAGTATTGAGGCTACGACTGCCGTCATCGATTTTGGATCTTGTGATTGAAGAACAAGAGTGAGAAGGTGCTCTTCCATCATTTCTTGCCGCGATCTTTTTTCCAATTGTTTTGGTTTCGTCTCGGCTATTGGGAGAGGGGTACGCGCTTTATCAGCTTCTTTTATGACCGATTCGTATGACGTATCAAGAAGAGTTGCGAGCTTTTTCATATAATGTTCTTTTACTATTTCGTTTTCAATATCGGTAATGTATGAAAGCGTTCTTGAGAGAATGTGTTTTTTCCCCTCCACCGATTTAGGGTCTTCATTTTGCACGGCGCTTTCAAGTATGAAGTCATAAATATTAATTTCATCTTTAAGTGCTTTTTTAAATAACGCCGGATTTTCGGAAAGCAACTCATCGGGGTCTTTACCTTGAGGTGGAATTACGACGCTTGCGTTGATCCCCTCTTTTGTAATTAGGGCAATTGATCTCCTTTGGGCTTCTGTTCCGGCTGGGTCAGTGTCGAAGCAAAAAACGATTTTCTGAGCAAAGCGCTTAAGAAGCTTTATTTGATTTTCGGTAAGAGCTGTACCTTTAATCGCAATTGTATTGGTAATACCTTCCTTGAATGAAGAAATAACATCAAACTCTCCCTCCATGAGAATTACTTTCCCCTCTTTTTTTATGGATTCTTTTGCCTGGTATAGCCCAAATACAGTGTCTCCTTTTATATAGACCGGGGTTTCCTTGGTATTAATGTATTTTGGAATTGCATTATCGGTAAGTCCCCTTCCTGAAAAGGCAATAATATTTCCCCTGCTATCCTGAATCGGAAAGATGATCCTATTTTGGAAAAAATCATAAAGTCTTCCTCCTCTAGATGATGCAACTCCCGCCTCCAAAAGCTCTTCATTTGAATACCCTTTTTTCTTAGAGAGATAATTTATAAGTGCATTCCCTTGACGGGGAGCAAAACCTATTCCATAGGTTGAAAGAAGTGCCGGAGTCAGACCCCTCTTTTCAGTAACATAAGACAGTGCTTCCTTCCCCGAGGAGTGTTCCGTTAGAAGATAATGGTAAAAAAGAGAAGACAAGTGGTTGATTTCATAAATCCGTGATTTTTTTTCGTCCTGTCCTGTTCTAAATACGTTTTTTGTGAGCTTGACGTTAGCTTTTTCTGCCAAGATTTTTAGGGCTTCTGAAAAATCTACCCTCTCGTATTCTTCTATAAAGGTAAAAATGTCGCCACCCTTCTGGCATCCGAAGCAGTGCCAGATTTGTCTTTCGGGAGAAATCACAAATGAAGCGGATTTTTCATTGTGAAAAGGGCAATTGGCCTTAAAGTTTCTTCCAGCACGCTTTGTCGGAATATAGTTTGCAATAAGATCAGCTACGTCTATTTTTTGCTTGATTAAATCAACATCATCCATGAGTAGGTAGGGTACAGTGTTTGGCTTTTAGTTTCAATACTTCTTGCTGTATTATACTACGCTCCAACTGGAGTAGTTTGTGGCGACGCATTCCTTGATCTCATGGCTTTGCATACTTGATACTTAATTCTTAATACTTGATACTAGTTTTATGGTCTCAAAGGTCTTGTCAGCAACCGTTGTCGGCCTTGATGGAGTGTTAATTGAGGTTGAAACGGATATTTTAAATGGTCTCCCCTCTTTTACAATTGTTGGACTTCCCGATAAAGCCGTTGAGGAATCAAAAGAAAGGGTAAGGTCTGCTGTTAAAAATAGCGGTGCTGAGTTTCCGACAAAAAAAGTGACAGTCAATCTTGCGCCGGGGGATCTTCCAAAGGAAGGCCCGTCATTTGACCTGCCAATTGCTGTTTCAATTCTTCTTTCCTCCGGCCAGCTTGTATTTGATTCGGATTCAGCGCTTTTTATTGGGGAATTATCACTTAACGGGAGACTTAGGGTGTCAAAAGGTGTATTGCCGATGGTTTTGGCGGCAAAAGAAAGGGGAATTAAAAATATTTATATACCTTTACCAAATCTTAAGGAGGCTGAAATCGTTCACGGTGTAAATATTTATCCCATTGAAAACCTCAAACAGCTATTCAATCATCTTTCGGGTAATATTACTCTTTCTCCACTTGTACCAATTGATTTTGAGGTCAATTTAGAAGAGGACGAATATGATTTTGACATGAAAGACGTGAAGGGGCAGGCGTATGTGAAGCGCGCTGTTGAGGTGGCGGTTGCAGGAGGGCATAATATTTTGTTGAAAGGTCCGCCCGGTGCAGGAAAAACCCTAATTGCCAAAACGATCCCCTCAATTCTTCCGCCACTCTCATTCGATGAGGCGTTGGAGGTAACTAAAATTTACAGTATTTCGGGCCTTTTGCAGGGAAAATCTATTCTTCGTACACGTCCTTTTAGAAGTCCGCACCATACGACTTCTCACGTGGGCCTCGTTGGAGGAAGTGCAAACCCCAGACCGGGGGAGATTTCTCTTGCTCACCGGGGAGTTCTTTTTTTGGATGAACTGCCTGAATTTTCCCGGTACGTTCTTGAAGCCTTACGCCAGCCGCTTGAGGATGGTATTGTCAGTATCTCCCGAGCCCGTGAGAGGGTTGTTTTTCCATCCCGTTTTATGCTCGTTGCCGCAGCAAATCCCTGCCCGTGCGGGTATTTCGGAGACGAAACAAAGGTGTGTACATGCTCTGCCGGTCAGGTTTTGAAATACCAGAAAAAGCTTTCGGGTCCGCTTCTTGATAGAATAGATATTCATATAGATGTACCGGCGGTTAAGGTGGAAAAGCTGGTTGATGATAGCGAGGACAATGAGCCATCACATGACATACGCAAACGTGTCGAAAAAGCACTTTTGAGGCAGAGAAAAAGATTTTCGGGCAAAAAAATAATTATGAACAGTGAGATGTCGACGAGAGACTTAAAAGAACTGCTAAATATAGAAGAGGATGCAAAAAATATAATGAAAGAGGCGATGAGATCACTTTCTCTTTCTGCCAGGTCTTTTAATAAAGTTCTGAAAATTGCTCGCACCATAGCCGATCTTGAGTCAAGCAAGATGGTGTTGCCGGCTCACGTACTTGAAGCCATTCAATACCGTCCAAGAACCATCGAGTAATATGCGAAAAATAATAATTCTTCTATTCTATTCATTTTTTCTCATCCTTCTTGGGCGCAATCTCCTTTTCATACCCCAAATCCAACTGGGCGGAGCACCAAAAGTAAAAGATCCGGATACGATACGGGATGAAGTTATCACTTTTTTAAAAACCCAGAAGGGGGATTTTAATGTGTACTACGAAGATCTGAAAAGTGGGGACAGTTTTAGTATCCATGGAAGTACGGTTCTGACAGCTGCATCTATCAACAAGCTTCCGATAGTTGCATATTTATATCATCTTGCTTCAAAAAAGGAGATTGATTTACAGGAAACAATTGTTATTCAGAAGTCTGATATACAGGATTATGGTACGGGGAGTCTCAGGTACGAAAAACCCGGACAACCCTATACTCTTCAGCATTTAGCAAAGCTGTCTTTAAAAGAATCTGACAATACGGCAGCGCACGTTTTGACGATCAGACTTGGTGAAGAGAATATCCAGTCTTATGCTTATCAAATTGGAATGGGTTCAACGAGCATGGTGGACAACGATACAACAGCTCGGGATATAGGGAAATTTTATGAAATGCTTTATCACAATAAAATTGCTAACCAAGCTCTAAGTCAGGAGCTTCTAGGCTATATGGAGGACACTGAATTTGAGGATAGGATTCCCCCACTTTTACCTAGAGAGCTCCATGTGTATCATAAAACCGGGGATGGCGTGAACTTTATTCATGATGGCGGAATTATCTCAAACGGCGAAAATCCATTTACTCTTGTTGTTCTGTCAAGCAATATAGCAGATGAAAAAATGGCAAAAAATACAATTTCAAAAATTGCCCTTTTGGTATTTGAAGGACGGGGGAAGAAATAGAATTATGAGTTATGAATTAGTGATGTTAAATGGTGATACTCTTCTCTTATACTACTAGAACCAAATAGGTGACTTGTTGAAACAAATCTATTCGCCCCGGCCTCAACAGCCTCAACTATCGATTTATCATTAATTCCACCATCAACCTCAATGGGTAGGTATTCATAGTTTTTTCTAATTTCCCTTACTTTTTCCAATAATTCGGATTGAAATTCTTGCCCGGATTTTCCTGCAGTTATCGTCATGACAAGTAGACAATCCAGATCATTTAGATTTAAATCTTGCAAGTCGTCAAGCTTCGTTGGCCCATCTATAGCAAGTCCTACTGCTCCCAAAAGTTGTCCTTGGGCAACAAATTCAACAGGATCCGGCATTTTTTCAATGTGTCCAATAAATCTCTGAAAACCAGCAGCAGCCCATGGTTTTAAATATTGTAAAGGATCCTCCACCATCATATGGAGTTCAAGCAAAAAATCATTCTCATATTTTTTGAAGGGTGCAGGATCTAAAAAAGTAATGTTATCGGCAAATTTTCCATCAATTATGTCGATGTGAACTGTTTTGGCAAAGGGTTTTACGAGTTCTAGTTTTTTTTCTATCTCACTCCACTCTTTTTCTAAAATTCCGGGAATTATTTCATTCATTTTCAATTTGGGAAATTTTTTCGATTCTTCTAACGTGCCGTTCTTCATTGGAAAATGGAGTATTTATGAAAAGTCTAATTAATGAAGTTGCCTGTTCGTTAGGGATTAAAATTGATCCGATAGAGAGAACATTGGCATTATTGTGTTCTCTTGATAGTCTTACATTTTCTTCATTAACAGCCAGAATTGCACGAACCCCCTTTATTTTATTTGCAACGATTGCTTCCCCTGATCCACTTTTTCCAAAAACGATGCCCATAGAGTCGGGATTTTGTGCTACCCGCTGTGCAGCAAGTTTTACCCAATCCGGATAATCATCATTAGGGTCAAGCGTAAATGCTCCACAATCCTCAATGTTATATCCGCCCTCAAGAAGATGAGTTTTTACATATTCTTTTAATTCAAATGCTGCATGATCGGTTGCAAGGTATATTTTCATATAGGTAACTATATAACTTCTGCTTTAAGATCTACTTCGCTTGCTTTTTGATTCATCTCTTCAATTGTTAGCTGTCCCGTATGTGCTCCTATTTTTGACATAACCCCAATTGAATTGAGTACGCCCCATTTCATGCACTCGCCAAGATCCTTTTGTTGAACGTATGCTGCAAAAAAGGCGCCTGCGTATGCGTCTCCGGCTCCGGTTTTTTCATGTCCATCAGGTGGCAGGGAGGGTATTTTATGAACTGCGTTATTTTGGTCTACTGCATATGCTCCGTTACCGCCGTCGGTAACTGAAAGGAGATCAAAGCCATAGTTCTTTAAATTTAAGAGAAGTTCTTTATTGTCGGTTATTTCATTTCCCGAAAGCTTGGTATTGATGATGCGGGCTTCTTCGATATTGCAGAACAGTAATTTGGATTGATGAACAGTTTTGATAAATGTTTCATTGATGTTTTTCATTTGTTGTGATCCTGGGGAAAAGGCTACAGGTATATTCTCTCTTAAGGCATAGGAAAGGATTTTTTCATATGCATCCTCCCACCGTTTTCCAATTGAAGTAAGAAAGACATAATCTGGTTTTTGGGATAATTTACTCTCGTCAAATCCATGGTTGCACTCCGGGTGGTGAGAAAAAATCGCCCTATCCTCTTTGAAATCAAAGATGATGGAAAGGGGTCCTGTTTTTGCGTCAGTCGTTTCGATATATGTATTTATTCCCTCTTTTTCTAGCTGTTTGGATACAAAATCGGAAAGTGCATCAGTGCCAAGATATGTATAGAGATTATTTTGGACAGAAAGCTTTTTTAGTGCTGCAGAGACATTCGGTGCATTACCACCAATCGTAAATGCTTTTATATCAACCGGAATTTTATCGCCTAGTGCAAACGTTGCTTTTCTATCAACCACACTAAGATGCGGATTGTCCTCAAGGGATACAATGGCGTCAAAAAGTGAAGATCCGACAACCAGTATATGCATATAGAAACATTGTATACATATAGTAAAAAAAATGAAAGTAAACAGCATAAAAATACCTGTTGATAACGGATTGACAAATTACTATAATACTAATGCGTTTTGCGCAAAATCGTCATTGTTTTTAATTAAAAAAATTCGTTAAAAAATCAGTGACAATTTCCGTATTTGTACTTATCAGTAGGTATAAATACTAACTTATCGACAGGTTATTCTGCCCTCAGTTGTCGTTATCAATAAAACAATTAGGGGGTTCTATGGCATTTTTCAAGTTTTTGTTTTACGCAATCTTTTTTCTCCTCATAAAGCTTGGAGACGCTGTTTACTTTGTGCTCTTCAGCCTGGCTTCAATAGCAGTAACGCCTTTTAGAAAGTCTTTCCATCGAGCTTTTTATAAGAAAAAAAACGGTAGAAAAAAGGAAAAAAGGCAAAAGCTTCAAGATAAAAAAACTATAAGATATAATCGGACGGGTGATGCAAGAATTTTTCAAATTTTCTTACGAAAAATTGTCTTGTTTACAAAAAGAGTCGGAATGTTGGTGCTGGATCTGTTACGAGAAATATTATTGTTGCTTTTAAGCGTAATAACTGCTCCACGAAGGTTAACCAAGGCAATATTTGGAATAAGACACCGTCACAAAAAAAGAGGAAGACCCCCTCTTCCCGTAAAGCCACCTTTCTTATTTAAAATTAAATATATCGTAGTTGGAGCAATTTTTGCTTTATTTTTATTTTTTCTTCCGGCAACTTTCCTAATTTTTATTTCCGATCTTCCAAAGTTGTCAAATCTATCGGTTAACTATATTTCCAAAACTACAAAAATAATGGATAGAAACGGAACATTACTTTTTGAAATATATGCTAATCAAAATAGAACTATTGTTGGTCTCAACCAAATCCCATTACGGTTAAAGCAGGCAACAATTGCTATCGAAGATCGGGAATTTTATAAACATAACGGTTTTGACTTAAAGGGTATGGCAAGGGCTCTATACGTAGACGTTACAAAAAATGATTTACAAGGGGGATCTACCATAACCCAGCAGCTTGTAAAGTCTGCCCTGCTTACTCCCGAAACAACTATCACCCGTAAAGCCCGTGAGCTAGTTTTAGCCCTCTGGGCAGAAAAAAAATACACAAAAGACGAAATATTGGAGCTTTACTTTAACTACGTACCTTATGGTGGTACTGCATGGGGAATTGAAGCTGCAAGTCAAATTTATTTTGGTAAACACGTATCAGAGCTTACACTTTCTGAGAGTGCATATCTTGCTGGTCTTCCTCAGGCCCCAAGTCAATATTCTCCTTTTGCGGGAGATGGGGATAAAGGGAAAAGAAGGCAAAAGGATGTTTTGAACGCTATGGTATCTGAAGGATATATTACCCGCTCTCAAGCACAGAAGGCGTATTCGGAGAAGTTGGTTTTTGAGTCTCCACAAATTCCAATACAAGCGCCCCATTTTGTAATGTATGTTAAAGATCAACTTATCAGAAAGTACGGTATTTTGGCGATAGAAAGAGGAGGATTACAGGTAATAACAACGCTTGATTTGAATTCTCAAAAAATAGCAGAAAATATTGTGTCGGAAGAAGTTGAAAGAGATGGACATTTGGGGATTGGAAATGGTGCAAGTTTGGTAACTAATCCTCAGAATGGAGACATTTTGGCCATGGTTGGAAGCCGTGATTATTTTGATCCGGAACACGATGGAAATGTAAACATCACAACCTCTTTGAGGCAGCCGGGTTCAACAATAAAGCTTGTAACGTATGCTTTGGCACTTTCGGAGGGGCTTACCGAGGCAACAATAATCGACGATCAACCTTTAACCATTAGGTACCCCGGTGGACCATCATATACTCCCGTTAACTACGACGGAAAATATCATGGGCGAGTTCCCATACGAATTGCATTGGCAAACTCATTTAATATACCTGCAGTGAAGCTCACTCAAAGATTTGGTGTCGAAAAACTCGTGGCATTCGGTAAGCAATTGGGGATAACATCGTGGGGCTCTCCTGATAATTACGGAGTTTCAATCACTCTTGGCGCGGCTGAGGTATCGATGATAGATCTTGCAACCGCTTATGGGGTAGTTGCGAATAGCGGAGACAGGGTAGATCTGGACCCTATCTTAAAAATAACCGATTCGGAAGGTAAAATACTTCAAGAGAAAAAGGTACAAGGAGTTAGGGTATTAGACCCGGGGGTGGCCTTTATAATCTCCGACATCCTTGCGGATAATAGGGCGAGAAGTATCGCTTTTGGTTCAAATACTCCTCTTGTTATTCCGGAAAGAAAAGTTTCAGTAAAGACGGGTACGACCGACAACAAAAGGGATAATTGGACAATTGGGTACACGCCAAATCTGCTCGTTGTTACATGGGTAGGCAACAACGATAATACCCCTCTCTCCCAGGCTCTTGCGTCAGGCATTACGGGTGCGGCGCCTATTTGGAATAAAATTATGACAACCCTTTTGCAGGAAAGGGAGTTTATGGAAGTCCAAAAGCCCGGAAATATCGTTACAAAACAATGCTTTGGATATGAAGCTTATTTTATTCAAGGTACCGAAGGGAATGGATGTCGAATTATTCTTCCTTCCCCTACTCTTCAACAGCAATAGTTTTTCGATATAATTTAGACGTATGAGGATTTCAAACCCGATAGGAGTACTTGGCGAGGAAGCAGCTTGTAGGTACCTTATGGGCCTCGGATACACAATAATTGAGCGTAATTTTAGGAAGGGTTATGGAGAGATTGATATTATTGCGACACATAAAGATGTTCTTGTTTTTATTGAGGTAAAAACAAGAACGAGTGAAAAATTCGGTACTCCCTTTGAGGCAGTATCGCAGAAAAAGTTGCAAACTTTACTCAAAGGTGTAAATTTCTACAAATACGTACTCCATCCGGAATTACCCGATACAATCAGAATTGATGCAATTGGAGTAACGGTAAGAAATGGGGTGGTGATAAATATTGAACAGATTGAAAATATCACGCAGTTTTAGAAATTCCAAGTGCCTTTGTTACTACACCTAACGCTTCGGTCTTGTTGTGTTGAAAAGTATTAATCACTAAATCGTAATATTTTTTGTCAAGATATGTCCACTTAGGGTCGTTGCTTGCATAGAGCCGCTGCCATTTATGAATATCGTTTTTTTCGCGCTCCAATATTTCTTCTTTTGCTTTATCAACGCTTATACCTTCTCTATTTACAAGTCTATCAATTCGGATTTGAGTTTGGTCGTTGCCGTGATCGTCTTCACAAATTACCAATATTTTATATATCCCATTAACTCCTTGAGCATTAAACCCGGCAAGCTTTGTTTCAAGAACCAAATTTTTGTCTTCTTCAAGTATTTTTTTGAGTTGTCTGTCAAAAAGCACATCCTCTTCATCTGGTCTTAGGTCGGTATCTTTAGGAGAAAGTTGCATTTTTTCTCTTACGGCTTCCCAGAAAATCTCTCCACCTTCAATATGACGCCAGCCCAACTGTTGGGCGAGTTGTTTTGCAAGAGTTGTTGATCCAGATGCAATTCTGCCAGAGACTGCGATAATGCGAATTTTTGATAAATCCATATGTCGGAAAAATCAATTATACACCTGCGAGCTTTTTTATTGAAGGGTTATTGCTGAGGTTGTGACTGTGCTTTTCGGCCTAATATGAGTGTTTCCTCAACGAGTCTATTTGAATAACCAAACTCATTATCATACCAGGCAATAACCTTTACCATGTTACCTCCGACAACCTGGGTAAGGGAAAGATCCGCAATCGATGAGTGTGAATTGCCTATAATATCACTTGAGACAATGGGGTCTGAGGTTGTTGTGAATATTCCTTTCCATCTGGGGTTTTCAGCCGCCTGTTTGAGGGTATTATTAACCTCTTCGGTTGTTGTTTCCCGCTTCAATAAAAAAGTAAAATCCGAAAGAGATCCCACAGCAACCGGAACTCGTATTGCAAGACCGTTAAAAATACCTTGAAGCTCTGGAATTGCTTTTGCGGCAGCAATAGTTGCTCCCGACGAGGTTGGTATGATATTTTGTGCGGCATTTCTGGCCCTGCGATAGTCTTTGTGTCCGCCATCTTGGAGGCTTTGGTCTGATGTGTATCCATGAATTGTTGTCATCATCGCTTTTTCGATCCCAAAAGCTTCTTGCATAATTGCAGCAACGGGGGCTATACAATTGGTAGTGCACGAGGCGTTGCTAATTATATTTTCAAGCTTATGTCCCTCCTGATCATTAAGGTTGACTCCCAATACATATGTAGCTCCGCTCTGTTCATCTTTGAAGGGGGCAGAAAGAATAACCGATTTAGCTCCAGCATCGATATGTGGTTGTATTTTCTCCTGGGTTGTAAATGCTCCGGTTGATTCAATGACCACATCAACATTTAATTCTCTCCAGGGTAATTTTGATGGATCGCGCTCGGAATAAAAAGGTATAACACGATCATCAATTACTATGGCTCCAATTGTCTCAAGGGAAGTTTTTGCCTCAACCTCTTCAGGTTTTTGTACGAAGATTGCGTGATGATTGAGCTGTCTGTAGGTCGTATCGTATTGGAGTAAATACATCCAGCCCTTCATGTCGGTCGAAGAACCTGCATTGACTGCTACGACCTCAATTTGATCTGAAAATTTATCAATAATTATCCTATGCGCAACGCGACCAATTCTCCCGTAACCGTTAATAGCAACACGTACCATATATTTAGATTAGCAGAAATAAAATTATATTGAAAGAGCTTCGTGAGTCCGCTATATCTTAACAAGAGGTACCGAAAAACTTGGGTGCGCACAAGTGCTGTCTGGGTTTTCAATCCCAACCTTTTCCTATTGTTAATTGAGCGTAATTTGAGTATAATTACACTTATGTCAGAAAGAATGACCGTCAACAATAAGAAGAAGGGAAACAAAAAACACGGTTTCTTGGTCCGTCTAAAGACACTTGGTGGCAGGAAAGTCATTAAGAGAAGACGTGAAAAAGGACGAAAAACTTTGTAATGTTTGCTCGAAATCAAAGATATTCCTTTAAGAATGGCGCGCCAAAAAAAATCTATTCATCCCCTCTTTTTGTAATAAGGTATGATAGGAATGAGGAGCAAAAACTAGAGTGCGCTGTTGTAGTAGGGAAAAAAGTAGATAAAAGGGCCGTTGTTAGGAACAAGCTGAAGCGTCAAATCGTTTCCCTCATAAAGGAAATGCTTTTACCTGAAACGCCGGTAAAACTGGTAATTTTTGCAAAAAAACCGTTAAATGGAGTATCTAACGAGGAAAAGAAAGAAGAATTGTTAAAGACATTCAGAGCAACACAAATAATATAATGGATATAGGACTAATTTTTACAATACTTTTGAACCAGCCAATTACCAATCTTTTGGTTGCCTGCTTTCAGTTGTTACAGTTCCTTCATATTCCTTATCCGTTGGGTTTTTCAATTATTGCCCTTACTTTTATTATTCGTTTAATTTTATACCCATTTACCGCTTCTCAGATAAAAACAAGTAAAAAAATGCAGGATATGGCTCCCCATATCTCAAAATTAAAGGAAAAACACAAGAATGATAAGAAGAAGCAGCAGGAAGAGATGATGAAGCTGTATGCAGAATTTGGGATCAATCCTGCGGCGGGTTGTTTGCCCGTTATAATACAAATTCCAATCATTTGGGGGCTTTATCACGTGCTCAATTCAGTGGTTGCCACAAATACAGTTGAAAAGCTCAAAGAGGTAAATCAACTGCTTTATGCCGACGGACTCAGGCTTACCAAGCTTTGGGAAACTACTTTTTTTGGCATTCCGCTTTCTCAAGCCCCGTCTGCACTTATGAAGGATATGCCTCTTATTATTTTGGTGCCAATACTGACCGGTGTTTTACAGCTAATCTTTTCAAAAATGATGGCGCCCGAAAAAGGATATCAGGGAAAAGCCGACGATTTTCAGGCAACGTTTGCAAAGCAATCGTTGTTCATCTTCCCGATCATGATAGGGTTCTTTTCCTTCCAGCTTCCTTTTGGGCTTTCTCTCTACTGGAATGCGTTCACACTTTTTGGTATACTTCAGCAGTACTTTTTAGTAGGTCTTGGCGGATTAAAACAATGGCAAGCAACTGCCAACAAAATATATGGAAAAAGAAATTAGTGTTATAAAAAAAGAGATTGAAAAACTTCTCAAGCAGATTGGCATTACTTGCACGGTTGGTGTTGAGGCAAATGACGAAGGTTTTACTGCGGTTCTTGATGCAGGTGAAGACAACGCTCTTCTTATCGGTAAGCACGGAAATACACTCGCTTCATTGGAATTGATAACAACGCTCATAGTTAATAATAAATTGGGAGAATTTAAAAGGGTAACGATGGAAGTTGGAAGTTATCGCTCAGAACGTGAGCAATACCTTACCGAACTTGCAGATAAACTACGGGAAGAGGTAATTACTTCTGGGTACGAAAAGCAAGTAAGGGGACTTAAGCCTTGGGAAAGAAGGTATCTGCACATGTATTTGCAGGAAGACAGTCAAGTCATGACAGAATCTGTCGGAGAAGATCGCGAAAGAACGTTAGTTATTAAAAGAAAGTGAAGTTTTTTGAGCGTTTAGTTTTTTTTCTTCTGCTCACAACAATCCCCATTCAGTTAGGCAAACATTTTTGGCCGGATTTTTCTTTTGTTCAGGGTATCAGAGTTGATTATCTCTCTCCCACTTTTTATATAAGTGATTTTGCTTTTCTAATTCTTTTAATTTTATCCTTCTCAAGAATTGGAAAGGAATTCGGAGTTTTTCTCCTGCGCCCGCTGTTTTTTTTAACGATTCTTGTTTTTTCTGCCGGGCTTTTTGCTGCCATGCACCCTCTTGCAACGTTATTGGGAATCCTAAAATTTTTGCAGTTTTCTTATTTGGCTTTTTATGTTTGTAAAACTTTTAGGTTAAAAGATTATTCGCCGTTAACATTTATCCTGGTTTTGGGTGGGCTTGTTCAAACAATAATTCTTGCGTTTCAGTTTTATTCTCAAAGATCCCTAGGAGGAGTATTTTACTACCTAGGTGAGCGTACATTTGATGTTTCAACTCCGGGGATAGCTGCATTTAGGTGGAATGAGAACTTTTTAATGAGGCCTTATGGTACTTTTCCTCATCCAAATGTATTGGCTTTTTATCTCCTGTTGGGATTCTTTTTTTTACTATTCTCATTAAATTTTAAAAGTAGAAAAACCACTTTTTTGAAAGTTTGTATTCTTTTCATTCTGGCTATAGGGATAACTTTTACTTTTTCAAGAATCGTATTTATACTTCTTTTAGGAATTACCATTGCATGGGCAATAAAACAGGCCAAAGGCATGAAAAAGAATGCTAAGGTAAGAATTATGCTTATTACGGTTCTTCTCCTTTTTGCTGTCATTGTTATTTTTTCCAGTCGCTTAGGCTCAGGTTTTGCGAGAGATATGTATCTCAGATTTGAACTTCTCAAGACCGGAGCACTAATATTTATAAAAAATCCTGTTTTTGGGGTCGGGCTAAACAACTTTTTTTATCATGAAATACTATACCAAAAGCAGGTAACGCCTATTTTATTACAGCCGATTCATAATATCTTTGCTTTGTGGGGTGTATCGACAGGAATTATCGGTATGATTCTGGCAGGAGTGTTTTTAAGAAAACTAATTGGTCATGTTAGAAAAAGATTTTTGCTTATTCTGGTAGTAAGTGCATTAGTAGTTGGAATGTTTGACCATTATTTGCTTACTCTTCAGCAGGGTCAGCTTATGGCGGCCTTAATTATTGGAATATCTTTTACAAAAGCTAAGGATTAGGTGTGGGAGTTACATCAACCCTGGGGCAGCTCGTGCAGTATGAGTCGCCTGTAGGATCAGTAACCATTGCGCGTTCAACCTCCTCAACGTTGTCGGTTTTGCCGGGAGGTGCGATTTGCCCTGTTTCCTTATCTATAAATACCTTTTTAATACCCGGTTCAACTATGCGTGGCACGGTTCCTTTTATAAAATATTCGTAACGCGTCGGGCATACGTAGGGGGAACCGGCCGGTTGCGGAAGAAGGCCTGAGGTTGCACAAATTGTTGCCCCCACTACACTATCGGGCCTTCTAAATGATTCGGGAGGTTTATCTTTTATAAGGTTTTGCATTATTTGGTTCCAGATTGGAGCTGCACCTGTTACTCCTGAAACAACTCCTCGAAGCGGTTTGTTGTCATTATTTCCCACCCATGTTGCAACCACATAGGAGGGCGTATAGCCGATTGTCCAGTTGTCCCGATAATCATTGGTTGTGCCTGTTTTAACTGCCGGGGTAAAGCCTTTAATAAAAAGAGGTGAATTACTCCCAAATGACGCACTCCGCGCTCCATTGTCTGAAAGGATATTGGAAATAATAAAGGCCACACCCTCGGGGAGCACTTTTTGACCAAGCAGAGGACTTTCGACAGGTTTATATTCACTTAGAACCTTTCCTTTAGAGTCAGTCACTTTAAGTATTGGGTGTAGGTTAATTTTGTAACCATTATTTGCAAAAACTCCATATGCCTGAACCATTTCAAGCATCGTCACTTCGCCTCCGCCAAGAGTGAGCGATAAGCCATATCTTGAAGGGTCAGTAAATGAATTAATTCCCATTGCACTTGCTGTTGCGATCATCGCCTCGAGTCCGTTGAGCTTGAGCATTTTGACCGCTGGAATATTAAAAGAGTTAGCCAGGGCGTATCTCATTTGTTGTACTCCGTGAAATTTCTGGTCATAGTTCATCGGGCAATATGCTGCGCCTGACGGGTTGGGAAAGCATTTGCGTTCATCAACAAAAGGTGTAGCTGCAGTGTACCCTTTAATAAGTCCAGTCGCGTAATTGATGGGTTTTATCGATGATCCTGGTTGTCTTTTTGAAATCGTTACATTAACGTTTCCGTCGCGCTGCGTATCGAAATAGTTTCGACTTCCAACCATAGCAAGAAGCTCTCCCGTGCCGGGTCTTGTGACAACTGTTGCCGCGTTGTACCAATTATTCCCCCGAAGTGTTGCTTCCTCGGATGCAAGTGCATCTTCAGACAATTTTTGTACATCCAGATCCAATGAGGTTATTACACTTAGTCCCCCCTGCTCTACCATCTTTTCCCCATATTCTTGCACCAGAAGGTCTTTAATATAAAATACAAAATGCGGGGCAACGATGTTGTCCTGAATTTGGCTAAAAGTGAGAGTATCTTCGGCGGCCTTTTTTTGTTGATCTGCGGTTATATATCCTGCGTCTTTCATGGATTGGAGTACTGTTAGTTGTCTCTTCTTTCCATCTTCAGGATGTGAGCCAAAGGGTGAATATACGCTTGGAGCCTGGGGCAGTCCTGCAAGAAAAGCGCTTTCCGCAAGGGACAGTTTTGAGACATCTTTTCCGAAATATATTTGACTTGCAGCTTCAACTCCCCACGCTGTACCACCATATGAAACTTGATTAAGATACATTTCTAAAATTCTATCCTTGGAGTATATAAACTCAACTACGAATGAGAGTATAACTTCCTTAATTTTCCGGGTTAAAGTACGTTCAAGAGTTAAAAGTGAATTTCTGACCAATTGTTGCGTAATAGTAGAGCCTCCCTGCACAGAATTACCTGATAGATTTACAAAAACAGCTCTAGCAATTCCCCGCACATCAACAGCACCGTGTTTGTAGAAATTTTTATCCTCAATTGCAATTGTTGCATGCTGCAGATTTTTTGGAATTTTTTGAAGCGAAACAAACGACTGATTTTTGCTTGCATAAATTGTGTAAAGGAGTGTGCCATCTTTGGCGTAAAGTTTGCTTGACTGTGGAAAGTTATTCCTTCCGATAACAGTTGCTTTAGGTACGTCTTTTAATACGAGTATCACGGCAGCCGCAATGCCGATTACGGGAATTGCCAGGAGAAAGTATGCGATAAGAAGAAATTTATTTCTAAAAAGAAGAGAGGGTTTTTTTATGACTTTTATAAGTACACGAAAAGGATAAAGAATGCGCTTTTTTTGTTTCATCGAAGCTTTTGAGTACTGTTTTTTCGTAAACATGATTATACCATGTGTAAATCTTTCTTAGCTGTCACAAGTATTATCATTTTATATAATATCATTCCTTTGAATAGTGAAGTTAATGAACAAATTCAACTCTCATCTTTTTGACCGTCTCTTTTGAAGTTGTATGTTGGTTACATAATCTTTTTCGATTTTTACGGTATTTTCTAAGAAGTTCTTACCATAAGAATCCGCACTGGTTCCAACCGGTGAATAGTCTTCCGGGTATGCAATGGAAGTTGTTACGGTATATGGTTGAGTGCCAGGCTGCTTGATGTAAAGTAGGGAGTAGTCAATAATTACTGACAGATTTTTTGTGGCTCCATTTTCATAATCTACAACAATTTGGGTTTTTTCTCCTTTTTTTCCGACTGCAATAAATGCGAAATACGTAAATTGATCTTTATTAAATTGTTCTACTTCCAGGCCTTCGGGTTTGATAAAATCCGGGGACTCATACACCTGTGGATCAACGACTGCTGTGGTTATGCTCTGCACTACCCCATTAATTGTAATTTTTTTTAATTTACTACCTTGTGGAGTTACTATTTGTAAATAGGTCGTATAATCGTCCGAAGGACTATTATTAGTAAGTAGTAGTGAAAGTTTTGAGGATAGTATCCCCTCTCCGAGCATGGCACTGTAAAGGACCTCGCGGGAAACTACGGCATTTGCCTTGTTAACGCCAATATTTGCTTCGTTAATATAAAGAAAGTCGTTTACTACTTTTGGATTTTTTATCCTTCTATCAAAATGTTCGCCCGCATAGCTGTTAGCGGAAAAAATCTTTTGTACCGATTCGTCGCGAAAGGCGACCTGGATATCTTTTTGCTCGAGCATATCGGGTATTAATTTTAGGAGTTGAATATTAAATTTTGGGTCATTTGCACTTTTATCAACAAGTTGTGTGAAAACACTATTAAGTACGTCTTTTTTTTGAGTTGATCCGGGGAAGAAATTATCCTTTATGGTGCTTTGAATAAATTGCGAAACAGTGTCATTGCTCACGGTTACATTATAGCTAGGTAACGTTATAGGTCCTGAAATCTTCATTATTTCCTGAAGAACTCTTAAATTTATTGCCACTACCCCATCCGGCTCTTTTCCTGTTTCGAGGTTGTAAATTTTTGCCGAAGTGCTTGCAGTTTCTTGGAAATTTAGGTAAAAATTGCTATCTCTTAAATAAAGGTGGGGTTGTAAATAACGTCTGACAACGAATGGTGGCTCGATATGATTTTTTAACTGTCCATCGAGTTCGTAAACATCTTGGATTGATATTTTTGATATTTTTCCATCTTTAACCGTAAGCTCTCCAATTGAGCCTATAAACCCCCCATTTGGTCTGAGTTCATCATTATTCTGGAATAGCAATAAATAAGTCCTTTCTTGGTCAAATCCCGCTATTTGTGGAAGCACTTCTGAAAGGCTTAATATCTTTGAATAGGTCTCTTTAAGCTGCTTCGTAAGAGATTTATTATCTGTCTCAAGGGCAATTCTTTGTCCTTCTTGGTATAAAAAGGAAAGATTTGCCACTGAGGAGGTGATTTTTTGTTCTGTAAGTTGTTTGTTGTTTATAAGTTGACCAACAGTTGTGCCCGCGATTTCGATTAGCTCCCTGCTCCTTTCAGCAAGTGAGTATGTTTTTTGAAGGTTGCCATTTTGATCCAAAAAACCGATAGCATCAAAAGTAAGCTCTATCGTAGGTTTGATAACAGATAGAAAAAATCTTGATGCAACTGCGTGCTGTTTGGCAGACGGGAAATTATTAGATTGGATATTTGAAATGGATGACTTTAAAAGAAGAAGTCCGATGCCAAAAAAAAGTAAATTTACAAATAGAAATAAAAAGCCACCAAAAAGAAAGCTAAGTGTTACAAATTTTAATTGCGCTCGTGCTCTTAGGGCAGTCTTGGCAAATTTAGATTTTTTAATTTTTTTCTCAACTATGGGGGTTTCAAGTATTTCGGCAAACATCCCTTCTACTCCCTTTTCAAACCCTTCAAAAAAAGTATCAATATACGATTCGGCCATGTGAAGAGTGTTGGTGACTATTTGTTTTAGCTCCCCTCTTTTAGGTAGCGGGGTTTGGTTAATTTCGTTGGTAAAAATGATTTGTATATCCGGCTCTACACGTCCTATTAAATGAGCAGATTCCAAGACCGTTTCGGGATGCTTGTAAAAAAGGTAATAGACTACATTGGTTTTGAAATTTCCAAAAAGAAGACGGCCAATTCCAAGCAGCGCATCAGAAATAGTAATCCCATAGACCGGGAGAATTTCTTCGCCGTTGAGACGAATCTCTCCATTTAAAATAGCATTCTCAATAATTTTCGAAAGCTCAGCCTTGCCTTCACATTTTTTTCGAGTCATCAATTCTCCAAGTACCGCGATTCGTACCGATGGCAACCTTTTCCACTGGAGGACGTGCGGAGTAACTTTTTGAATTTCTGTAACAGTAATTACCAATAAAGATTTTGATTTGTCGGCTTCCAATTTCTGAAGCAATGCCTCTGAATACTGAGCATTCTTTTCAGACAGAAATGCTATGGCGTATGTTAGTGTCTCTTCAAGCTTTGGAAGAAGATTTGCTTTTTCGTAGGGAATAAAGTAGATTTGCGGGTAATCGTCTAGGTAGGAAGGCTTTTTCTGAGAGATTAGAATTATTCGAAATTTATTCGCATTTTCTTCAACGAGGTGTTTTTCAAGCAAGTGAGAGTCCCCAAAAATGCATAGAATCGGAATATTGTTTTCTTTTTCTTCAATATCGAATAGCTGTGGCATACCATTCCATTGTAGAGGATATAATTCCCATTTGTCGAGTATTTTGAGCTTGGTGCGGGAAAAGAAGGAAAGGCGGAAATAATGTTTTTTTTGCTTTAAAAGCTAGATAATGAAGTCAAGTGCTTGGTTGACTAGTTTGTCTGCGACCTTATTTTGCTCACGTGGAATCTGAGAATATATAATTTGAGCTGACAATTGTTCTTCAAGTCTCTTTGCGGTTATAAAAAGCTCTTTCATAGATGGATGCTTGATTTTAAATTTCCCCGCCATTTGTGAAGCGATCAAAAGCGAGTCAAGCTTGAAGTGTACGACTGAAGCCTCCGAATGATGACTTATAACGTAGCGGAGAGCGTTTATAACCGACGAGTATTCGGCAACGTTATTGGTCGCAACACCAAGCCTCTTTCCTTCGGAATATAAAAGTTGTCCGTGTTCATCAAAAACAGCGAATCCATACGCGGCAGGACCAGGATTTCCCCTGGAACCTCCATCGCCAAAAATAGTGAGTTTTGAAGCTTGTTTCATTTAATGATTGCAGTTTTTTTCGAAGGTGATAACCGCAAAGTCCGTCAAATCAATCTAAACTGCTTTTCTAAAATACCATAGCATAATAACAAACACCAGCGCTTCGCAAATGCCTGTAGTAACAGCGGCAGCATAGTATGAGTATTGCGGGATAAAGATAAAGTTAAGAGTTAAATTCAGTAGTAGTGCTCCACCGTAAAGTGGAAGCAAAAACTTAATTTTGCCACGAATGATAAAATGCCATTGCAAAAGACTGGTTAGAAAAAAGAAGGGTAGGGATAGAGAAAGAATTTGCAATGGACCAACGGAATAAATAAACTCCTTTTTAAAAAGTTGAATCAGTGGGGAAAAAACTAAGACCACCGGAACGACTATGAGTGCTATCCCGACATACAGAAGAAGATATTTTCTAAACATCGCGACATACTTTCTTTTGTCATTCATTTGTTGCAAGA
>JAUSNA010000072.1 GCA_030645455.1 Candidatus Levyibacteriota bacterium
AAATATAAAGATCAACAAACAGCTATTGCGCAAGCGCAAGCACTTACATCATCGACCTGGAGCCTTTATCAAGCGACTCAAGACTCAACGGTAACCTCCCCTGTTAGCGGCACGATTACTAATCTTTCTGTAACAAAAGGAAGTACGGTTGCCATAAAAACCATCTCACTAACCGGCAGTCCAACCACACCGGCATTAATAATAACGTCGGATTACAAAAATGAGATTTCGTTGGCACTTTCAGAAACTGACGTTACAAAAGTCAGACCCGGACAACAAGCAGTAGTAAAAGTAAATGCCGTAGCCGATAAAAAATATCAGGGGATTGTTGATAGAGTTGATTCTGTAGGGACAAACAATCAGGGAGTTGTAACATATAATACTTACATTTCCTTGCTGAATGGCAATGACATGGTAAGACAAGGTATGACAGTTGATGTTGATATCACAACAAAAGAGATTAAAAATGTCCTCAGTGTCAGCAATTCTGCTGTAAAGCCATACAAGGGAGGACGCGCAGTAAGAATTCCGGACGCAAAAGCAAAAGAAAAATTCAAATATCTTCCAGTTGTTACAGGAGTTAAAGGAAGTGGCAGAACTCAAATCATTAAAGGAATAATGGAAGGACAAGAAGTCATATCAACATTATCTAATGAAAAAATAAAAAGACCGGGCTTATTCGGAAGTTAAAAATAATGAAATGCCAAAAAAAATACCTCTCATCGAACTTAGTAATATAGTAAAGGAGTACCCCATCGGTGACAATGAAGTCTACCGCGCTCTTGACGGCATCGACCTTACCATTCATGAAGGTGAATTTGTCGCCATAATGGGGCCTTCAGGAAGCGGCAAATCAACACTAATGCACATCCTCGGAGCCTTGGATATTCCCACTAAAGGAAATTTCATCCTGAAAAAGAAAAATATTTCAAGCTACACAGAAGATCAACTGGCTGAGATAAGAAATCGTGAAATTGGATTTGTTTTTCAATCATTTAACCTGCTTCCTCGAACTACCGTTCAAAAAAATGTAGAAAAACCCATGATCTATGCAGGAATTAGTCAAAAGGAAAGAACAGAACGAGCCCTAGCAGCGTTGGAAAAAGTTGGAATAGCTGAAAAAGCCGGCAATTTATCAAACCGCATATCTGGCGGTCAGATACAACGAGTAGCAATAGCACGTGCTTTAGTCATGAACCCATCCATCATTCTTGCTGATGAGCCAACCGGTAATTTGGATAGTAAAACCTCCCATGAAATTATGAAATTTATAGAGGAATTAAATAATGACGGAAAAACCATAATAATTATTACTCACGAACACGATATTGCCGCTTTTGCAAAAAGGGTAATCAAACTTGTCGATGGAAAAATTGTGAGCGACAGAGAAAATGGGAAAAAATTAAATGGAATATAAAGAAATTTTTATAAGCGCAGTTCAAGCACTGAAGATCAACAAAATGAGAACATCTCTCACGATGCTTGGAATCATTATAGGCATTACTGCCGTTATTCTCATCTATTCAATTGGTCAGGGTGCAGTAAAATTCATAACTGATGAACTCGCTTCCTTTGGCACTGATTATTTTCAAATAAACCCCGGCAGTAGTCAGCTAAGTGCTATTGCTGGCTCAACTTCACTTACTTTTGATGATCTTGAAGCTATAAGGAACGACACTTCATTAACAAATATTAGAAATATTGCCCCATTTGCAATGACCTCCGTTAAGGTTCAGGCAAATGATGAAGAAGACGAGTACCTTATTTACGGATCGACACATGAGGCTGTCGAAATTTTTAGACCTGAAATGGTATATGGTGATTTTTTGACTGAAGAACAAACATTAGGATCAGAAAAGGTTGCTGTAATCGGAACAAAAGTTTCTGAGAATTTCTTTGGAGAGAATACAAATCCTGTTGGTGAAACAATACGGATAAATAATAGAATATATAGGATTACAGGCATGTTGAATTCCTCGAGTGCACTCGCTGGGGGATTTTTAAATAACTCGCTCTTTATTCCGATTGATGCCGTAACGAATGAAATTGTCGGAGAAGAAAGGCTCCAGGAAATTGATATCAGCGTTTACGATCAAAATAGTATCAACCAAACAATAGAAGATGTAGAAGCACTGCTTCGCGACCAGCACAATTTAGATGAGGACGATGAAAATGATTTCCAGATATCAAGCGCCCAGGATATCCTATCAACGGTTCAAACCATCACCGGACTATTGACTGCCATGATTGTTGGTATTTCAGGAATTTCACTTGTGGTTGGAGGTGTCGGAGTCATGAATATAATGCTTGTGTCAGTAACGGAAAGGACCAAAGAAATTGGGTTACTTAAAGCAATTGGCGCAAAGCAAAAGGATATCCTTACACAATTTTTGATGGAATCGGTTGTTATGACTCTTCTCGGAGGACTTATGGGAATATTATTGGGAACAACGGGTGCATATGCTATTTCGAAAATTGCAAATATACCATTTGTAGTAAGTATTCCTGCAATTCTTATCGCCGTCGGAGTGTCAACCCTCGTTGGCATCGTCTTTGGATTGTATCCAGCAAGACGCGCCGCCCGCCTTTCCCCAATCGATGCATTGAGATACGAATAATTGACTGGTGTACTCAATTGTGAAACACTAATAAGGTGCTTGCATTGAGCGAAGCCAAGTCAGACTTGGCAAAGTCAAAATGGAAGAAAATCAAAACCCAACACCACCTGTTTCAGAAATTCCAAACCCAGCTCCTACTCCTCCTGTCATCCCGGACTTGATCCGGGATCCAGAATCTCCTAATCCAACAAAACCCGCCCTCAAACTCTCATTAAAACTTGTCATCGGAATAATTTTATTCCTCCTCATCGCAGGAGGCGCCGCCGCCGCTGGATTTTATGTATATAAACAACAAAGTTTAAAAACAGCACCAAAACCCACACCCTCTCCGGTCGTTCAAAAGCAAACGCCACTCCCCACCCAAACATCTCAAGAAGTTGAGACTAATTATTTTTCATTTACTCTACCTGCTAAAAACATAATTTATGTGCAAGGCTATATAACCATAAAAGGATCAATGGGAACACCTGGATATGAAACGGTTAACGTAAATACCTATTCCCCTGACGAATTGACAGGTACCAACGTGTTTTTACGCAATTGGGATAAATTAGTACAAACACCTATTGGAACAACTATAAAAACGTGTGATGACACTAATCCCAGCTTATGTGAGATGACGAAAGCTGAGAATATCAATGGACAAAATGGAGAATTTATTCAATTGAGAAATGAACGTCCGTGGGAAGCTGGTGCAAATGATAGAGGGGAAGCATACATTGCGAAATATGGAAATAGATATTATACCCTTGGGTGGAATTATGATAAAAATAATTTTTCAAACGGAGCGCTTACTAGAACTAATGTACTTAAAATCCTCTCCACTTTCAAATTCACAGATACTAAACAATCCTCTCTAGAAAACTTGATTCATTTTACTCTACCAACAGGATGGAGATCGGTTTATAAAGATAATCTTATCGAAATAGTTTCAAGCGATTGGGATGTTAAAAATCCCAGTATCTGGAGTCCATCAAAAACAGGAATACTTATTACGATAGATAAAAACCCAAGTGAGCCATTGGAGACAAGGGATGAAAGATATATAAGGTTGGGTAATGAGATGAATGACAATAAAACCGACCATCCAAGACAAAACGTAACCAACTTAACAATAGCTGGACTTCCTGCTTTATCATATGATATTTCTTTTGAGGGTTATGAAAAAACATACAATATCTGGCAAAATGAAAATATTTGGAATATTAATATATCGGGCAATTCTGTTGATGCTTATCAAAAACTTATTGATGCACTATTAGCTTCAATCACTTTCAATAACTAACGTTAATATGGACCAAAACCAAACTACTCAAGGCACAAACTCCACCCAACCCATTCAGAGCCCTACTCCCCAGCCTGAGGCTTCAAAAACACCAATCGAAAATCCCATAAAACCGGCAAGTAAATTTTCGGTAAAAGCAATTATTGGAATTATCATTTTTTTAATCCTTGCAGGCGGTGCAGCCGCTAGTTTTACAGTTTTCCGACCACAAATAATGTCGCTTGTTTCTAAACCAACACCTACTCCCACCGTCATTCCTGGCTTGACCAGAAATCCAGTTTCCCCTACCCCTGACGCAACCGCAAATTGGAAAACATATAAAATCGAGGGGTTAAGTTTTAAATACCCCCTAGACATGGAGGTATTCCCTTGTGGAATGAAAGGAGTTGACCAAATACTTTCAGTCGGAATTAAAAAAACTGGAGACAATACTACTTACTGTGGGATTGGAGGATTACCAGCCATATTTACAATAGGTACAAATGATGAAATCATGACGATTGAGGAGTTTTTATCAAAACGTACGCTTAACTCTACGCAAACAATTTCCCCCATACAATATAAGACCATAAACAGTTTTAAAATAGGATTTACAACGCTATCTACAGAAGGAGGATTTAGCACTCAAACTCATGCTTTTATAGACCCGTCGGATGACAAGCTTTACTACATAATTTCAAACAGTGATTGGAAAAATAACGAGAGTTTATTAAATCAGATCCTCTCCACCCTCAAATTCACCGATGCACAAACCGTGGATACATCAAGTTGGAAGACATATACAAATTCAGCGGTTGGGTTTGAAATTAAATTTCCAAATAAATACCCTTCACCACCCAGTCTTCCAGGTGGTCCAGGAGAAAATATAAAAGCCACTGGTACGGAAACAGATAATCATATACTTTTTGGAACAAGCTCAACCGATACATTTGGCATACAAGTTTTTCCATATATTGGCTCCCTAAACTCCTTGATCACAACAGACAAAGCAAAATCTATCCCGCCCTACGACTGGGAGGGTAAAACCACTACAGTAAGCTCTCAACAAATAAAAGTAGCTTTACAAAACTCTTTGTTAATCACATCAAACTATAAAAATTCCACAGAACTACCTTTTAAAGCTGTCTTCTTTGTTGGCAAAGGATATGGATTTATTTTAAATTTTTCCCGAAACTATACCGATAACCAAATTACTCAAATCCTCTCCACCTTCAGGTTCGACTAGACTCACTGCAAACAAATTCGCAGAATAAAACTGGATCCCGCATCAAGTGCGGGATGACGAAATAGGATCTCTTCGTCACAAGTTCCTCTCAAAGACAAAAAAACACTATATTTATTGCCGTTCTGTGCGTATTACAGTTCCCAAACTTTTTTGCATTTTCAACCCCTGAGTCGACATTTTCGCGAGGCGCGTATGCGAAACGTAATGGAACGAACGCCCGGAAAGTGGAAAGGCAACCCCATGCCAATGGGTAGTCCGGCTCTTTCAGTGAGTGGAATGAAGTTTCAAATACTCAGAGCGCGACATGTCGAGAGCTTTTGATACTTTTCTCGGCAGAAAAGTATGAAGAAACAATGCAATATGGCAGAGGCTTTGGACACTTTCGCCGATACGAAAGTGTTGAAAAAAAACATGCAAAGAGTTTCTGCTT
>JAUSNA010000076.1 GCA_030645455.1 Candidatus Levyibacteriota bacterium
AAAACTTTCGAGTTCTCGTTGCAATGGAGATACTCTAGCGTAAGAGGGGTAGTAAGTTATGTTATTCTCAGTAACTATCACTTTTTTGACTGATCTCTCGTTAAATATCAATTTCTTGCGATCAGTCGTTATAGTGACAAATCTTTTTTTTAGCTTATAACCGCTTCCTATTATTATTTCAACCGTTAAGAGTCCGTATCTTATTTGCATGACAACTTTTCCTAAAGAAGGGACACTTACATCTATTGATGTTACTTTACGCCCACAAATCGCGCTTAACATACTTAACGCGTGAGGCGCCCATTCCCATAATGCCCGCATTGAATCAAATTCATCAGGTCCTGTTAGTACAATTTTAAAAGACTTGATACTATTCTCTTTCTTTACTAATTTTGCAAATGTGATGAATGCTTCATTGTGTAAATAAACATGACCAACCCTAAAAACAATATTTTTGCCTTCCAGTAAGGATTTAATCTTATTTGCATCGGCAAAAGACGTCACCATTGGTTTTTCAACGAAAATATTGATTTTTCTTGAAATAAAATAAGAAATAATTTCAAAGTGAAGACTAGGTGGAACTGCAATGATTACTCCATCAATCGAGGGTATTTTTGCCAAATCTCTATAATCCGTTAGTTTAGTAAAATTACCGCTAACTTTTTTAAGCACCACATGAGGTGAGCACAGATGTGTTATTTTAACACCACTTAAAAAGTGCGCTTCTTGAAGAATTTTTTGCCCCCAACGGCCAACACCAATCAATGCAAGATTAACCATTTCTGCCTATGTTTCATCTTTAATAAAATCCAGTCGTACAGTATCCGCTTCGTATTCTGTCTGACTCCTATGTTCTGTCGCAAAAGCCATAAAAACTGTGTCTTCGATAAATTCAGTAGTATGGGCAACCATGGGAGGCGAAAGAACCATATCTCCCGGCCCTAAATAGGCTGTCTCCAATTTTGCCCCCTTCTTTCCCATTACCTTTTCTATATATTTCAATTTTCCACTCAGAACATAAATATAGTGTGAATCCCTTTTGTGATAGTGATTACCACCCTCAGTACCCTTTTTCCTTTCAATGTGAAGAACACTTTTAAGAACTACATTTTTGTCGTCGATTATCCTTGATATAAAACCCCTCTCGTCAACAAATTCAGGACTGATATGTGTAATTTTAATGGCCATACTTTACGCAGAAACCGATATTTTTCCTGCTTTAATACCCGGAATAGATTTAACATCCGGTACGTATAACAAGAAATTAACCTTAACGTTCTTTTTTTTGAGTGTTAAGACTTTCCTGACGATCTCATTATAAAAATTCCATGAAAGAACGACAACATGCAATTCGTCTTTTGCTTCCGCAATAGCTGATGGAGAAACGATCGGAATATTTCTTCCAGGAGTTTTATACCCCCATTTCAACTCGTTATCATCAACTATATAATCAAGCTTTAATTTAAAATAATTAAGCATCGTGTTACCCTTTGCAGATGCCCCATAACCGACGACCGTTTTATTTTTCTTTTTCAAATTTTCTATAAGAATTATCATATTCTTTTTGTTTTTCTTAACTCTTTGAGAAAATTGTTTGTATGAACCTACAGATAGTAGTCCTTTCATTTCCTCTTCTTTTATTAATTTTTTGACTTTATCACAATGTTGGTCATCACCCGCTTTTAGAAAAAATCTGATGCTTCCCCCGTGTATCGAAGTCTGAAGAACATCTACAA
Organism: Candidatus Levyibacteriota bacterium; assembly: GCA_030645455.1. Taxonomy (GTDB): domain Bacteria; phylum Patescibacteriota; class Microgenomatia; order Levybacterales; family GWA1-39-11; genus JAUSNA01. The sequence continues at coordinate 1,737 of JAUSNA010000076.1, forward strand.
TTTGAAAACCTTTTCTTTTTGCAAGCGTTGCAAATGAATTAACTAAGAAATAAGAAAGGTGCTCATGGTAAACAGTATCAAATTCATTGTGTTCTATCATTTTGTCTGCATAAGGAAATTCTAAAATCAAAAGACCATTTTTTTTAAGAGCAATTCTGGAAGCATTTAAGAATTGATCTAAATCATTAACGTGAGCAAAAACATTTGTTCCGGTAATGATCTCAAACTTTTTACCAATCAAATCTGCGACCTTTTCCGTCCAGTAATCGACTACAACGTTTATATTTTTTTCTTTTGTTATCGATCGCAGGTTTTCTGCCGGATCCACTCCCATAACATCGCATCCAAAATCGCGGAAATATTCTAATTGAGTACCGTCGTTACACGCGATATCAAGAACCGAAAGATTTTTCTTATCAAATCTTTTTATCGCATCCTCTGCTAATTTTTTTGTATGATTTCTAAATGTGTCCGTTGTCCCGCTAACATACAGATAATTTTTAAACATACGCTCCTTATTCACAACAACGCTTAACTGACTATGAAAGCATTGAGTGCACAAATTAACTACTAACGGATAAACTGGAAGTTTTTTCCCTTTATGATAACTATTTGCAAGGGGTTGATTACCCAAATTGAGATACGTTAAAAGTTCTTTCCCCTTGCAGCATCTGCAAATATTTTTTTCTTTCATTTTATTTTTCCCTCGTGGACGCTCCCTTTAATTTATTATTCCTCAAACTCTCAACAATAGTTCTTGTCGTATCATTAAATTTAAACCCGAATTCTTCGATAAATTTATCAGAACTAATTGTAAAATCATATAACGGCAATGCTCCTTTGACAATCTCCATTTTTACATTCATCGCTTTTGCAACGTCTACTCCAATCTCTTCAACGCTCGCATTAAAACTGGCAATATTATATATCCCCTTCTTCCTATCTTTTTTTATAATATATTCAAATGCTCGGCACGCGTCGCCAATTCCCAATATTGGTCTTTTCAAAGTTGGATTAAATATTTTTAGCTTCTTTTCCTTTTTTATAACACTATACATTTTATTTATCATAAGATCGGTTCTTAAATTCGGAGAGTACCCGTTAACCGTTCCGAGTCTTAATCCAAAATAATTCACATCACTAAGTTGTGTGTAATAATCAATTTCCTTTTTTGATAAATCGTAATAATTCGTCGGAAGATATCTATCGTATTCCTCGGTTGCATACATAACATTTAACGATCCGTAAACGGTTGAAGAGCTTGCGTAAATAAATTTCTGATCTTTAAGGTTATTGAGAAGATTGATGAAATTGAATACGTTGTTCTTGAACGCTTTTTTCATATTGGCACACATGGCTACACTCGAATATCCCGCAAGAAGTATTACAACGTTATATTGATTGAGAAAATCTTTTTTTAATTTAATATAATCTTTCTTTATGTTTTGAGGATTTGAGTAATTACCGTACCACTCAAGATCAACAGTATCAACTGTGTATCCTAAATTTTTTAAATACAAAAAAAGTGCACTTCCGATATAACCACACCCACCAATTATTAGAATTTTATTAGACTCCTTCATAACGCTCTATTTTAGAACAATGCTTCTCAGATAACCATATGACATTCCTAAAAATACTGCTACATCGGATGCAATCTGCAATAAGGGTAAATAGAGAAATGCATCAGTTCTCTTTACGTACCGGTAATTTTTACTAACAGCCCACATAGAATAAAGAGTAAAAAGGACAACAATTACCGCTATCTTATTGACTAAATCAACAGGCGCAATAATAAACCCAAAAAGAAATATGAAACGTGCGTACAAAAAGGGAGTACCAAACCTTATATAACGCGCTTCACCGTCGCCTTTAGCATATGAAAAAAATTGTCTAAACGCCTCGAGCAAATCTTTTCGCTGGGGCCAATAGACAATTGCTCTTTTTTCCACAAAAAAATTTAGACCTAATTTTTTCATATTTCTCGCAAATACAAGATCCTCACATGTATCCAGGTGCTCCGGATAACCCTCAACACTTTCCCAAGCGGATTTCTTGAAAGCAACAGATCTTGAGGATGGAAGAAAATCATTTGTTAATTTATCTTCAGGAAAACATGTATAAGCAGCAAGTGATTTTTGAAAAGCATTTTTTGCGATAGGCTTATAAAAACCGGCAACAACGTCAATTTTCTTATCGTCAAGAGGTTTTGTTATATTCTCAAACCACTTCCTATCCAGAATGCATCCTGCATCAGACACAGCTATAATCCCCGCCTTGGAATTCTGGATTGCGGTATTCCGCCCAACGGATCTATTTCCTTTTCTTACAATAATTTTCAAAACATTTTTGGGAAATTTACTGGAGTATTTTTTAAGTATCTTTATGGTGTTGTCTGTTGATCCGGCGTCAACGACAACTATCTCATCAGGAATAAGAGTTTGCTTAAGTAGTGAGTCGAGTAATTTTCCCAAACTCTTCTGCTCATTAAAGACCGTTACTATAAAGGCTTTTTTCATTTTTGCTATTGTATAATACCATTAATGTTTGATCTACAAGGATTAATTGCAGCAACATACAAACCTGTCTTTGTTGGTTTTATTGCATACCTGTTTTTTCTTGGTTTTTTGTATTTTGTAAGAAGGAAAAAACATTTCTACTTTTATCTTGTCTTAGCATCTTCACTCCTACCGCTTTTTTCACTGCTAAGGACCGGTGTCCATCAAAGCGGAGATTTTGCGATCAATATTGTAAAGTCTGTTGACCTCTGGGTTTCACTCTCTCATGGAATATTTCCTGCACACTGGGCATCCCTTTTAAATGCGACATATGGCTACCCTTTATTTCTTTTTACATATCCTCTACCTTATTACTCAATAGTTTTTTTGAAATTTCTTGGTTTTTCATTTATTTCAAGTGAAAAAATTATGATTTCTGTGGTTTTTATACTCTCAGGAATAGGAATGTATCTATTAACACGAACCTTTTTGAAACCCGCCCAATCCTCACTTGCGTCAGTACTTTATTTATTTGCACCATATCACTTGGTTGATATGCATTTTAGAGTAGCACTGGGTGAGCTTTTTGCGTATGCATTTTTACCATATGTATTTTACTTTATTCTTCAATTGAGGAGCAAATATACACCCACCTTCCACCTCCTACTCTCTCTCTCGTTTTTTGGTCTCATACTTTCACATCAAGCAATAACCCTCGTATCTACTCCATTTATCTTCCTGTTGCCTCTTCTTCTGAAGACGCGTTTCAAGACAAATCTCTATATATATTCAGCTCTTCTTATCTCAATACTTTTATCTTCTTTTTACTGGCTCCCACTAGTAACAAGCATCCAGTATACACATCAGGTTGACTATGCAAAGTCAATTGGCTTTGAAAATCCATTGCTTTATCTTTTTTCCCCATGGAGATACTCATTTCTTTACCAAGGACCCATCGGACAGATTTCTTTCCCCATGGGTTTTGCTCAATTGTCATTGGTTGTCTTCTCCCTCTTTTTGCTTGTCAAAAAAAAGATCAAAAAAACGGAAAAGAAATTATTAATAACTCTTCTTCTTGTCTTAGCATTCATGTCAATAATGCTACTTCCCATTGCAGAGCCTTTATGGAAATTGCTTCCGTTTATGACTAATTTTCAGTTTGCCTACAGACTTATGCTTCCTATTTCATTTGTCCTTGCTCTTATCGGAGGACTCGGTGCCTCTTATATATATGACAAAAGAGTTATTGGAATAATTACTCTTGCTGCTATTTTGATAACAATCCTAAATTGGGGTACCCGTACGGTCATTCCGGACATAACCGACTCGTATCTTATAAAACGCACTCCACTAGCTACATATGAGGGTGAGGGCCTCCAGCCTGCATCCCCCCGGTGGCGGGACTCTCAAAACATCTGGGTTGAAAAACTGCCTGCAAGTAATATTGAGATACTGACTGGAAAGGCCAAGATTGTGAGCACAAAAAGAACGCCTATTCTTCACGCATATAGTATTTTTGCCGAAGAAAGAACTTTATTTAGAGAAAACACGTTCTATTTCCCCGGGTGGAATTTGTACGTAAATGGAGAAAAATGCCCATTTTCTTATCAAGACAAGGAAAAAACCAATACTATCCGCTTTTTCCTGCCTCCCGGAAAACATCAAGTTAGCCTGAAATTTGAAAACACACGAGTTATTACTTTCGCAAACTCGGTAAGCTTAATTACTTTTGCCAGCTTCCTTCTTATACTTACTTATTTTTCCATCCATAAGCGTAAATAGGCATCCGCAACCACTTCCCACGTCTGCTTTGAGGCCCAATTATACCCTTTCCCTACCCGTTCTTTACCATAAAGACTGTTTTCTATACACTCTTCCACGGTTGAGGCTATCTCCTTGGCGTTCTTTGCCAAAAAAACGTAATTCTTAAAGGGTGAAAGTAGAAGGTAGTCTTTTTTAACCGGATTGTCATAGACAGCAACAATCTCCCGTTTTTGAACTAGAGCCTCAAGCATCGAAAGATAACGGGAAACAAAAATGAATCTATTTTGAGAAATATAAGGCTCAATATTTGCGTCAAAAGGTAAAATTTTTACCGATTTTGGAATTTTATTCTTTAAGTGACCGCTCCCAATAACAGTAAGCCTAAATTTTGGATATTTTTTCCTTATAAGCTTGTAAGCATCCACGTACTCAAGAACTCCTGTTTGGGAATCAAATCTTCCGAAAAAAACGGCGCTTTGAGGCTGAGGCGTACTTCTTTTTGTGTATTTATCAACTCCACCATAACTTATAGCTGTAGGACTGGTTGAGTACCACTTTTTCATAAAATCACCGATGCATAAATTGCCATTGGTAAGCATTTCTGAAATCTTGCGAAGAACTTTCCATCTCATTTTTACAGGATACCCTTCATAACCGTGAAAGGTGATATAAATTCTCTTTGTAATAAGCAAAAACCGAATAGGAATAATCCAATAAAATACGTCGTGTATATGTATGATGTCAGTTTTGAAAAAGAGAGAAAGGTGGGTAAGCACCCACTTCCAAATAGAAAACTTTTTATAAAACGCACTTCCACCTATCGGAATCCTAAAAATTTCAGTATCATCATGTTTCTCGTATAGTTTGAGTTTTTTGTCAAACTGTTCGGTCACAATTGTGATGGCGTACCCCTTCTTTCTTAATGCACCAACAGTCTTTTCGACATGCTTCTCGACACCGCCCACATGGGGATGGTATAATCTAACGAGAAATATTATTTTTGGTTTTTGTTTCAATTTGATATAGTTAATATTAGTTGTATATAGTCAAAAAAAATCACTTTAGGTTGATATTGCTGGCTAAAGTTAAAGAATACCCGAATTAGCACTTTAAGGTATAGAGTGATAAATCAACTTTCAACCGCAACATTTTTTTGTATTGTACCAGAAATTTCATGATTAGATTGACAAAAAGCGAGATTGCTTTCAGAATTAAAAAAGCAGCTCACATTTTTTAGCGAAATATGCAAATTATAAGAAAGATATACTACTTACTTTTCGACTTGATTCAAACCCTTGTCATTGCGGGTGCAATTTTTGTTGTAATTTATGCGTTCCTTTTCCGTCCTTACCAAGTTAACGGACACTCCATGGATCCGACTTTTTCAAACGGGGAATATGTTCTGACCAATCTTATTGCACTTCGTATTAGCTCTTTGGAACGTGGAGATATCGTAGTCTTTACCGCGCCGCCCGACAAAGAAAAGGATTACA
>JAUSNA010000002.1 GCA_030645455.1 Candidatus Levyibacteriota bacterium
AATAATTTATCCAAAGAAACAGTATATAATTACGAGCGTGATGTGGAAGTATTTCAAAATTTCTTAAATGAAATAAATATTGATTTTGACAATATTAGTAAAAAAACAATTCTTATTTATAAGGCCTACTTAATTTCACAAGACCGAAGAACGCCTAAAAAACTGGTATCAAAAAAAAGATTGGGAAGTTTTTCAATAAATAGGATGCTTTCTGCTTTGCGATCTTATCTGAAATATTTGCTTGATATGGATTATAAATCTCCAATTTCCCCGAGCGAGATAAAGTTAGTGAAAACTGAAAAAAAACATCCTCGGGTCTCCGAACTTGAAGATATAATAAAATTAATAGAATCCCCCAGCGAATTTGAGAAAAATAAAATTATTGCCGTAAGGAACCGGGCAATTCTTGAAACTTTATTTTCAACCGGAATGAGAATTTCAGAAGTGTTAAGTCTTAAAAAAGAACAAATTGACAAAACAGGAAGAATTTTTATTATGGGTAAGGGTAAAAAAGAAAGATTTGTGTATCTGACTCCTCGTGCTCAAAGGCATATAAAAAATTACATTGAAATTAGAGGAATAGAAAGTTCATCATATTTATTTATTCCCTATCGTGGTAGAAATATGCATCAGAAAGATAAAAAAATTTCGCCAAACTATCTTGAAGGTAAAGTTAAACGTTATCGCGAATTATTAGGCTTGAATATACCCATTTCCGTACATGGTATTCGCCATGCCTTTGCTACTTATCTTGCAGAAAGCGGAGCTAATCCCGCAGCAATTCAGATTCTTCTTGGCCATGAATCTTTGGATACTACCACAAAATATGTGCATGCTTCCGATCGTTATGCTGAAAAATCGCATCATAAATACCATCCTTTAAAAGAATAACCGCCCTAAGAGCGGTTTTCCCTTAAATATATAACGTCGCACAATATTAGATACATACTCTTTTGTTATTCCCCTTTTTCTATTAATTCCATGTTTTGTTCGCAACAAACCAGCGTTCCCCCACCGGCTTTAGTTACAATCACTTCGTTGCCGCAAACATTACAGCGATATTTTTCGTTATTTTTTTCTACTGCCATATATTTATTTTAATTTTATTTATTAATTATTTTCAAATTCACGGTAAACTTAATCCGGATATTATGTACAATAAAAAATATAAAACTAGGGCATACAATATAAAAGAAAAAATAAAAATAAAAGAACTAAATAATAAATGTTTCTTTGTGTATTTATTAATAAAATTCAACCTTTTCCCCACAGAAAATATTATGAAAAAAAATAGTAAAGAAAAGGAAATAGAAAAAAGAATATTAAAGACATATGACTTATATTTCAAATATACATATAAAATAGCACCCGATATAACTAACCATTCCATTAATTTAAACCATTCTGGAACAAATCTTAGAAAGAGTTCAATTAATTTATTAGAAAATTCATCAATTTTTCTAATCGTAGAAGTCATCCTATCTTTTAATTTTATTGTATCTTTTAGCTCTTCTCTATAATCAACCATAATTTTATTTCTTAATTTTTGTAATAAAACTTCTTAAATCTTTATACTTATAAGTTTCTACAACCTTATCTTTATCCCAAACTTCTAAAATTTTCCCATCCCAATCCAAAAAATCGAATGGCTCACAAGTGGTTCTAAAGTAAGAATAAATCCTATCATATTGAGATTGAAGAGTTTGATAATCCATAAATTTATGTGAGGCGATAATATCCACGCGACACGAAATCCAGATAACCCTTGTCACGCAAAATTTGTAATTGCTGACGAATTTTATCTTTGATGTGTTTGTTTTCGGGATAAAGTTTGCTCAATTCGTTTTCAAAAACATAAACATTATCAAGCGTAAATTCGCGTTTGCCGAGTTTTTCAATACTCCGCATAATGTTAATCAACCATCCTTTTGCAGACATTTCTTTTTCCTTGCGTAGGAATAGTGTCTTTTTCCATTCCGCAAGCACTTTTTCTTTCGGTTCGACTTGCTTATTGCGAACGAAAAATATTTTACCAGTTTGTGGAATACTATTGAGTAAAATGTTGCAACCGACCCAACCAGCTCGACGCGCAGTTAGCGCAAGTGGTTTACGCTTCTCGATTATCTCCGGCACGAAAAAGTGTTTCGGTATGACAAAAAAGTCCGTAACTGAAAAATTTAAAAAATCGTAGTTGAGAAGAAAAAAGTTTGGGTTATTACTACTCGTTAGTCGTTTAAGCATTGTGCGGTATGCGCCATCAAGCACTTTCGTACCGATTGCTCTTTGTTTGCTTTTCAATTCGTATTCTTCTTGGCAATTCGAGCAGTAAAAATCGGCAACGGGCTGGTTATTCGGATACTTCTCTATATCCAATTGTCCGCAATTCGGGCAAAAAATCGAGTTATCAACCCATTGCTCTGTTAAAACACGCACCTTTTGCGAGGCGCTTTTGTAGTTTATTACAAGTTGTTGGTCAAAATTTAATTTCATAATTTCTATAACTGTTTAATCATCTTACCGATTATTTCTATCTCGTCGGTAAAAGGAATTATCGGATATTTTCCCTCACAAAAAACGTCGCGCAAGCTAATTTGTAGTCAAGAAATTATACCAAGGAAGCTGTTCCGACAATATATTGCCATTATCAGCATCCGCGGTTATGGTTTTTTGGCTGTTAAACGGAATGAACCCGAATAGCTTTCGGCGTTCTTCAATTTTCATATTATAAACTGCTTTCGCGTTTTCTTCTTTTAGTTCAATAGTTTTCGGCGTAAGGCCAAGCTTCTCCGTCACCTCACTCGCAGACATTTTTACATCCGCACCCCCCACACTTAATATATTTTCTTTAATCATAACTTCGGATGCATTCACTTCCAATCCCTTATCCCGAATAAGAACCTGGCTTTCCGTAGGTTCAATGCTCACCGGCCTATCTCCAATAGTGATAAGCACTTTCTTTTCTGTAGTTTTCACAGATATATCGTCCGCCTTAATTTCGCCACGACTTATTTTTACTTCTTTTACTAAGGTATTAAGCTCACTTACCTCTAATTCTTTTCTGCTTTTTATAAGATTGGAAATAAGTCCATCTATTTCGTTTCTTAATGTTTTAAGTTCTTCTATTTGTTTTTCTTCTCCTTTTACGGAAACGGCTTTTTCAATCATAGCCTTATAATAAACACTAATTTCCTGTCCCGACTCGACAACTACCGGCCTTACTGTTTCTGTAATAGCCGCTGATCCGGTTATCGCAGTAATTCCCGGCATGGTAGGTGTCTTTTCCTGATAACTACACTGCGTTCTTACTTTTTCAATGCCGGACGATAGTTCTTTCATGATTTTTTCAATTTCCTCCCGTGAAAAACCATTTCTTTTTAAATCGTCATCGCTTAAACTGCCAAGTTTTTTATAATAGGTAATTTTAGTTTCCCACTGCGCAACTTCGTTGCAACGATCTATCGATACACCAACCGGTATATTTTCTATTGCTATCGGCGAAGTTGTTGACACGGGCCTTGAAACTGGTGTTGGGGTTAGTTGCGGAGAAGTATTAACGCATTCTTTTTGTTGCGCTGCAATTTGCTGCTTTAACTCAGTTATTTGTTTAGTTATTTCTTCCGCTCTTGTTTTATCAGATTCTGA